>JAUVKB010000069.1 GCA_030596405.1 Deltaproteobacteria bacterium | reverse complement strand
GTCCCCCAGCTTCCGCCGCCGACAACGCCGACCTTTAAATTGTCCGTATCTATTTCAGGCCTAATTTGCATACATTGCTAACTATCTATTAGATTCATTCTTCCTTTTCAGCGAGTCTTGCGGCGCCTACGACCCTTTCCTCAGGATCCATCCCAATCAGCTTTACGCCCTGGGTATTACGGCTGATCACTGAAATACCGTGTATAGGCATACGTATTATTTTCCCGCTGCTTGTAATAAGCATCAGATCATCGTTCTCTTCCACCAGCAGTATTGAAATTACCATTCCGTTCCGCTTGCTGGTTTTGATCGTAATGACTCCCTTGCCGCCGCGTTTCTGGACATGATACTCATCAATAGAAGTCCTTTTCCCGTATCCGTGTTCTGTTATGGCAAACAAGGTCTGTCCATGGCTTAAAACCTCCATGCCGACTATCCGATCTCCGGGACTTAACTTTAACCCGCGCACTCCCCTGGCCACCCGGCCGGTTGAACGCACGTCGGATTCATGAAAACGTATCGATTTTCCCATAGCGGAACCTAAAAAAACGTTCATACTTCCATCGGTAACCCTGGTCTCTATCAACTCATCGCCGGGGACAAGGTCTAATGCTATAATTCCTCCCTGTCTTGGCCGGCTGTACGCCATTAAATCCGTCTTTTTAACCAGTCCGTTTTTTGTCGCCATGATAATATAATATCCGGGTTCAAATTCAGACACGTTAAGAACCGTGGCAAGCTTTTCATCTTTATCAAAATTAAGAAGATTGACAATCGCCTTGCCGCGGCTCGCACGGCCTGCCTGCGGAATTTCATACACCTTGCACCAGTATACCTTCCCCATGTTAGTGAAAAAAAGAAAAGTATGGTGTGTGGAAGCAACAAAGAGATGCTTAACAAAATCTTCTTCCTTGGTGCCCATTGCGGTTTTACCTTTACCGCCTCGGCGCTGGTTCTGATAAAGGGTGATCGGATTCCGTTTAATATAACCGGTGTTGGAAATGGTAACAACCATATCCTCTTCAACAATCATGTCTTCAAGAGTTATTTCCCTTGTTGACTCGACGATTTCCGTACGACGCGGATCACCGAACTCTTCCTGAATATCGGAGAGTTCGTCCTTTATAATATCGAGCACCAGACGTTCACTTCCGAGGATCGCTTTATATTCGGCAATAGCCTTAATAATATTATTATACTCTTCTAATATCTTTTCCTGTTCAAGACCGGTAAGACGTTGCAGCCTCATATCTAAAATCGCCTGGGCCTGAATCGAATCGAGACTAAATGAGATGATCAAACCTTCCTTTGCCTCTTTCGGTGTTTTAGATTTTCGAATCAGTGCAACAACGTCATCAAGATTATTTAACGCGATCTTTAACCCCTCAAGGATATGAGCACGTTCCTGGGCCTTATTAAGATCGTACCTGGTTCGCGCGATTATAATTTTCTTGCGATGTATGATAAAATATTCAAGCAGCTCTTTCAGATTTAAAATTTGTGGCCGTTGATTTACAACTGCAAGAAAAATAATGCCGAAGCTGGTTTCAAGCCGCGTATGCTTATAAAGCTGATTGATAATGACCTGTGATATTTGATCTTTTTTTATGGCTATCGCGATCCGCATTCCTTCCCTGTCGGATTCATCCCTTACAAACCTTACCCCTTCAAGCTGCTTGTTCTTGACAAGCATTGCAATGTGTTCAACAAGTTTCGCCTTATTGACCTGATAAGGAAGTTCAGTAATTATGATTGTTTCATTTTGAGTCCTTTTGTCTTTTTCAACGACGGCCCTTGCCCGTAATTTTATAATTCCCCTGCCTGTCCTGTATGCTTCACCAACAGGCCTGGTTCCATAAAGCAAGCCGGCAGTGGGAAAATCAGGCCCTGGGATAAATTCCATAAGACCATCACAGGTAATGTCAGGATTGTCTATAACGGCTTTTATTGCCGAAATCACCTCGGAAAGATTGTGCGGCGGGATGTTGGTTGCCATACCTACTGCTATACCGGAAGAACCGTTGATCAAAAGCGAGGGAATCTTGGCGGGAAGCACGGAAGGTTCCGTTAAAGACTCATCATAATTCGGGACAAACTCAACCGTTTCCTTGTCAATGTCTTCGAGCATCTGATGCGCTATGCGCATCATCCTGATTTCGGTATATCTCATTGCGGCGGGAGGATCTCCATCGACAGAGCCAAAATTTCCCTGCCCGTCTACAAAAGGATACCTTAAAGAAAAATTCTGGGCCATGCGCACTATTGTATCGTAAACTGCGGTATCGCCATGGGGAGGATATTTTCCTATCACATCGCCTACGATACGGGCGGACTTTTTATAGGGTTTATTCCAATCGTTTTTCAGCTCCCGCATTGCAAACAATATGCGGCGATGGACCGGTTTCAAGCCGTCACGCACATCCGGTAAAGCCCTCCCTATGATTACACTCATGGAATAATCAAGATAAGACTTTTTCATTTCGGTTTCGATGCTGATCTCGGAAACTCTGTCTGTATTTATCATGTACAGTACCTTACAGTCTGTTGTTTAGCGGAGTCTAAAAAATTCCGGCTGGATATGACTTCACTCCTTTACTGGATTAACGATACTTTTATAACTTGAATGGTAAATATCGGTTAATGTCAAAAATGCCGTTACGACCAGAGGCCCATATATAATGCCCAGAATCCCGAACAGTTTCAAGCCGCCGATAATTGAAAAAAATACAAGAAGCGTGTGCATTTTAACACGCTTGCCCACCAGTTTTGGCTTAAAAATATATTCGATGACCCCTGAAAGGAGCAGATAAAATGCAATAAAGAAGACGCCTGCGGCAATACGACCTATTAAAAAAAGATAAATCGCCGCTGGAAGAAACACAAGCCCGATTCCTAATATCGGAAGGAACGCAAGCAAAGACATTATGACGCCCCATAAAAAAGGTGACGGCAAACCAAATGCCATAAAAACGATACCGCCTAAAACCCCCTGTATTAACCCTCCCAGTCCGTTGCCGATAAGAATAGCGCCCGCCATATCCTTAAACTTTTGAATCAGTTTTTCATCCTGTTCCTCCGGCAAAGGAGAAAGATCGATGATAAAGGCGGCAAGTTTATCTCCATCGATTAAAAGAAAGTAGATAACAAGCAGCATTAAAAACAGATCGACTAAAAGGTTAAGCACATTCGATGCTATGGAACTGGCCTGTTCATACAAGAAAAGGCCGACAATTTTAGCAAGTTCGGAAACCGCTTTGTTGAATTCTTCGCCGGTGAACTCAATATTAAAATTTGAAAGCACAAGATTCACTCTTTCAAAAATCTTGCTGCCTTCGAGGAGATTTTTGATCTGGTTGCTTAACACGGCATCTTTTGCGGCAAGATAAAGGTCGTGAGCCTCTTTTGATAGTATGCCTACAAAGAAAAATATAGGCACAAACAAGACAAGAAATATCAGACCGCAGGTAAGCATAGACGCGCCGGAAGCTCTTACCCGTTTATTGATAAAACTGTAAACCGGTTTGAAAACACCCGTTAAAACACATGCAATTATAATAATAGATATAAATGGCCACAAAAGCCATCCAAGCATAAAGAGTGATGCCAGAAAAACAGCTAAAAAGAACCACAAAATTATATTTTGGGGAATTTCATCCGCCATACAACCCCCAATCAAGAATCAACAGCTCACGGCAAGAAAGGCTTTGTGTAAAGTTAAAGGGTGGGTGTTTTATTTACTGATAAAACCTCCGGCAGCAAACAATAGAAGGATTTCATAAATAAAAACCGGGGTATAACTGCCAAGAACAGCATAAACAATGCCACCGCCGACAATGGCCGGCACACCACAAAAAACCAAGATTCCCAACTTCCTGCTGATGTTCATCTGACAGATCTCCTGTAAACGATATTTTTTAATTTAACAAATAATTATCAAAAAGGGAAAAAAAGCCCCCCTTTTTGATCCAAATTTTACGGTAAAAACAACAAAATGTTTTGTACCAAATAGCAGCCGGTTTTGTAAAGAAAAACATATATTATTACCGTTCAATAATCATGGCCATTCCCATTCCACCGCCGATACACATTGTGATCAGGCCGGTGCCAAAACCCTTTCGTTTCATATGATTCATTCCGGTAACCATCTGACGCGCGCCTGTACATCCTATAGGATGGCCCAGCGAAATACCGCTTCCAAGCTCGTTCGGACGTTCAATATCGATGCCGAGTTCACGCATGCATGCTATGGCCTGAGATGCAAAGGCCTCATTTAGCTCTATCATATCGATATCGTCTAATGACATCCCTGTTGCTTTTAAAACTTTCTTTACTGCGGGTATGGGACCGAGCCCCATATAAGCCGGATCAATACCGCCGGATCCGAACGCTTTAATCTTTACAATAGGTTCAAGTCCCATATCTTTTGCTTTGTCCGCGCTCATTAATAAAACCGCTGCTGCAGCATCATTGATTCCTGAAGCATTTCCGGCTGTCACGGTCCCGTCCTTTATGAATGCCGGCCTTAACTTCCCCATTTTTTCCATGCTGGTTTCCATGGGACGCTCATCTGTATCAAATACGGTTTCACCCTTGCGTGTTTTAATTATAACAGGCGCTATTTCCTGGGAAAAAATGCCGTCTTTGATCGCTTTTAATGCCCTTGTATGGCTTAATACGCCCAGCTCATCCTGCTCTTTTCTACTGATGCCGTACATCGATGCAATGTTTTCTGCAGTAACTCCCATGTGGTACCCGTAAAAAATCTCATAAAGCCCGTCAAAAACCATGAGGTCATAGATATCGCCTTTTCCGGAAATTTCCATTCTATGTCCCCATCTCGCTTTTGGCAGAGCCATGGGAGCCAAACTCATGTTTTCCTGACCTCCGGCAATAATTACTTCAGCCTGCCCGGTCATAATGGCAGACGTTCCCAATGCAATTGCTTTAAGACCGGAGCCGCAGACCTTGTTAATGGTATAGGCCGGCGTCTCCTTTGGAATTCCCGCTCCGATCATAGCCTGCCTGGCGGTATTTTGTCCCTGGGCGGCCTGAAGCACGTTACCCATTATGACTTCGTCAACAACAACAGGCGTTGATGAATCATCCCAGTCATAAGATTTTTTTTCAAGATCGGTTATCCCTTGATCTTTTAGTTTTTCCGGCGCATTTTCCAGTCTTTTTTCATCATTAGCCGGTCGTAAACCCGCCCGTTTTAACGTATCCTTCATAACGATTGAACCCATATCAATAACGGGCACGCTCTTTAAGCCGCCGCCAAATGTGCCGATTGCGGTTCTTGATCCACTTACTATTACCACATCCTTCATATTCAAATCCTCCTTTTATTAATCTTGCAAACACCAACTGTTTTTTGACAATAGATATTTTCCGTTAAACTCTAAATTCCCGGCATGAATTTTCCGGTCAAACAAAAATATACTTAACAAATGATCAGAAAATTGTTAGCATCTGATAACATAAAATAAAACTTAAGGTCAATAGCGAGAAAATGTGTCTTATAATTTTATCATTTAACGTGCATCCGACGTACAGGTTAGTGCTTGCCGGGAACAGGGATGAATATTATGACCGGCCGACAAGTTGCCTGTCTTTCTGGCCTGATATGCCATACATTCTTGCGGGAAGGGATCTTAAAAGTCAGGGAACATGGCTTGGAGTTACCCTGCGCGGACGTTTTGCCGCTATTACAAATTACAGGGCTCCTTTCTCGCAAATTGACGATGCACCTTCCCGCGGTCTTCTTGTCAGCGACTTTCTTTCCGGAAATGAATCTCCGAAAAGCTATCTTGAATATATAAAAACCGTAGGGCACAGGTATAACGGGTTTAACCTGCTGGCAGGCGAAGGCTCGAGCCTTTTTTACTATTCAAACAAAAAAAACGGGATTCAAATAATCAAACCCGGCCTTCACGGCTTGAGCAACCACCTTCTTGACACTTCATGGCCAAAGGTTGAAAAGGGCAAAGCCGATTTGGCCGGCATTCTTTCCGCGGGCAATGAATTAAATATTGAAGATATTTTTGGGATGCTTGGAGACAGGACGCATCCTTCTGACACTTCACTGCCGGACACAGGTATAGGACTGAGCTGGGAACGCACACTTTCCCCCTTGTTTATCACAAGCAAAGAATATGGAACCCGTTCATCTTCTATCCTTTTAATGGAGAGGAACGGGAATATAACCTTTTGGGAACGCACATTCATCCCAAAAGGTCGGGGAAAACCCAAAAACTCAAAAATTGAACAAAAAACTCAAAAATTTTGTTTTACCATATAGCGGATTTCTATTACCTTTCGTCTATCGGTATGTATCTTGCCTCTACCGGTCCTGTATAGATCTGACGGGGACGGGATAGCCTCCAGGCCGGATCATCCATGCTTTCCTTCCATTGCGCTATCCATCCGGGAAGTCTGCCGATTGCAAACATAACCGGAAACATGTTTGTCGGTATTCCAATGGCGCGAAGTATGATGCCGCTGTAAAAATCGATATTTGCATAAAGATTGTTTTCAATAAAATAATCATCCTTTAACGCGACCTCTTCCAGCTTTTTTGCCAGATCTAAAAGCGGATCACTGATCTTGAGCTTCCCAAGAATTTTGTCGCACGTCTTTTTCATAATTTTAGCGCGGGGATCATAGGTCTTGTACACCCTGTGCCCAAAACCCATTAATCTGTACGGGTCATTTCTGTCTTTTGCTTTTTCGACAATCTGAGACAAACTTTTGCCGCTTTCCTTAATCCCGGAAAGCATTTCTATAACGGCCTGGTTCGCCCCCCCGTGTAACGGTCCCCATAACGCTGCAATTCCGGCCGAAACTGCGGCGTAAAGGTTAACCCTTCCGCTTCCAACAACCCTGACCGCTGAAGTCGAACAGTTCTGCTCGTGGTCTGCATGGAGAATCCAGAAGATATTTAAAGCCTTAACAATATCGAGATCTATATGATAAGGTTTTACCGGACTGTTAAACATCATATTTAGAAAATTCGCGCAATAAGAAAGGTCGTGCCTGGGGTAAACGATATTATGGCCCACAGATATTCTATATGACAGTGCCGCCATAGTCCGCAGCTTGGAAAGAAGGCGCATTACGGTAATATTAATCTCTTCCTGGACAACAGGAAGTTCCGGATAAAAACTTCTTAACGCGGTGACCATTGACGAAAGAATACCCATTGGATGGGAATTCCTTGGAAAGTTCTGGAAAACAATATGCATATCCTCATGCACAAGAGAAGTTTGGTTTAACCGTTCCGAAGCGGTGTCAAGCTCCTCTCTGTTTGGCAGCTTGCCGTTTATCAAAAGAAATGTCGTCTCTCTAAAAGTCGAATGTTCGGCAAGTTGTTCAACCGGTATGCCGCGGTAACGCAAAATTCCCTTTTCACCATCCATGAAGGTGATGGCGCTGGAACAACTGCCGGTATTGGCGAATCCGGGATCGAGTGTGATTAACCCCGTAGTCTGTCGAAGTTTTGTGATATCTATAGCCTTTTCTCCGGCGCTGCCCGTAACAAGGGGAAGTTCATAAGTTTTGCCATCATATATTAACTTTACATATTCAGCCATAATTGATTCCTTTTTTAAATATTCATATACTCTTTTTTACTAAAATAGCACACTTTTTTGACCTAAGTCAATGCAATAAGCCTGACCTGTATGTAAGATAAAGCCAAAATCAGGAAATGGTCCTTAAAAAGCAAATTTTAAAAAAAATAATCAACCCAAAATCGATTAAAGGAGGTAAATTATGTTTTGTTTTCAATGTCAGGAGACAGCAAAGAACAGTGGCTGCACAATTAAAGGTGTGTGTGGAAAGCCCGAAGAGACGGCAAATCTTCAGGATCTTCTAATCTATACATTAAGAGGCATAGCTATTTATGGTGAAAAGGCAAAAAAATCAGGCATCCTGGATAAGGAAACCGGATTATTTGTCGCTCAGGCGCTTTTTACCACCATTACCAACGCGAACTGGGATGATGACCGGTTTGTCGATATGATCAAAGAGGCTTTAAAACGCAGAGAAGCGCTTAAAGGCAAATTTTTAGCCGCCTGTAAAGAAAAAAACGGAAAAGATTTTGATGAAAAGCTGCATGACTGCGCAACCTGGTTTTCGGATGACGTGGCAGAGTTTAATGAAAAGGCCAAATCGGTGGGTGTTCTGTCAACAGAGGATGAAGATGTCCGCTCTTTAAGGGAGTTTTTGATAATCGGTTTAAAGGGTATTGCCGCTTATGCGGATCATGCCGCTCTTTTGGGGTTTGAAAAAGAAGAGATCTACGATTTTCTCATGGAAGCCCTTGCGTCAACCACAAAAGATTTATCTGTTGATGATATGGTCGCGCTTGTCATGAAAGCCGGAGAGGTTGCGGTAAATACAATGGCGCTGCTGGATGAAGCAAATACAACTGCTTACGGAAATCCGGAGATTACTGAAGTCAATATCGGTGTGGGGAAAAACCCCGGGATTTTGATCAGTGGTCATGACCTTAAGGATATGGAAGAGCTTTTAAGGCAGACCGAGGGAAGCGGCGTAGATGTATATACCCACGGCGAAATGCTCCCTGCCAATTATTATCCGGCATTTAAAAAGTATGATCATTTTGTGGGGAACTACGGCGGGTCGTGGTGGCATCAGAACAAGGAGTTTGAATCCGTTAACGGGCCTGTCCTTATGACAACAAACTGTATTATTCCGATGAAAAAGGATAATACATATCAAGGCAGGATCTTTACCACCGGAATGACCGGCTATCCTGATGTAAAACATATTCCTGACAGGCCTGAACGCGGGTCAAAGGATTTTTCCGGGATTATCGAGCTGGCTAAAAAATGTGATCCTCCGGTTGAAATTGAAACCGGCAAGATTGTGGGAGGTTTTGCCCATAATCAAGTGCTTGCTCTGGCTGATAAGGTGGTTGATGCGGTGAAATCAGGAGCTATTAAAAGGTTTATCGTAATGGCCGGTTGTGACGGGCGTCAGAAATCCAGGAGCTACTATACTGAAGTAGCCGAAAATCTGCCCAGGGATACTGTCATTCTCACAGCCGGATGCGCAAAATACCGTTATAACAAGCTTGATCTTGGTGATATCGGCGGTATCCCGAGAGTACTCGATGCCGGCCAGTGCAATGACAGCTACTCTCTGGCGGTAATCGCCCTGAAGCTGAAAGAAGTGTTTGAGCTGGACGATATAAATGATCTGCCGATTTCATACGATATAGCATGGTATGAGCAAAAAGCAGTGACAGTTCTTTTGGCGCTTCTTTTTCTCGGGATTAAGGGTATTCGTCTGGGACCGACTCTTCCAGCTTTTCTCTCCCCGAACGTTGCAAAAGTTCTGGTGGAAAAGTTTAATATCAAACCTATCGATACAGTAGAAACAGATATTGAAGCAATGATGGCAGGAAAGTAAAGGTGTTGCTTTTTTGGCAGGAGATACGGGATGAGCCGGATAAGAAAGTAAAAAAACAAAAAAATCATGTAAATCCCGTTAATCCTGTTAAAAAAAATTAAATTGTAAAATTGGAGAAAAGTTATGAAATGCCCAGGTCAAGATACCCTGTACTGGAAACCGGGAGCCATCTTTGACACAAAATGTCCGGAATGCGGGCATAAAGTGGAATTTTTCAAGGATGACACAAGTCGAAAATGCCCAAATTGCGGACACAGGTTCATTAATCCTAAAATGGATTTTGGCTGCGCTTCATATTGCCAGTTTGCCGAGCAGTGCCTGGGAAATCTTCCCCCTGAACTTATGGCCCAAAAGGAAGATCTTTTAAAGGACCGGGTGGCCATTGAAATGAAGCGGTATTTTAAAACCGATTTTAAAAGAATCAGTCATGCCTCCCGTGTGGCAAGATATGCGGAAAGAATCGGCAAAGCCGAAGGTCAGGGAAATCTGGCGGTTATTCTGTCTGCCGCATACCTTCATGATATCGGCATTCATGAAGCAGAAAAAAAATACAACAGCACTGCGCCGAAATACCAGGAACAGGAAGGTCCGCCCATAGCGCGCTTCATCATGGAAAAACTTGGTGCCAAAGAAGAACTGATAGAAGAAGTATGCGATATCACAGGTCATCACCATCACCCTCGACCAGAGGAAACCGCAAATTTCAAGGCGGTGTATGATGCGGATCTTATTGCAAACATAGAAGATAATCATAAAGACAAGCCGGTTGATGCCGACTATCTTGCAAAGGTTATAGACAAATCTTTTTTAACGGAAAGCGGGGGAATTGCGGCAAAAGAAATTCTACTTAAAAGAGCTTAAGAGGTGAACTTATGAAAGTATTGCGTAAAATAATAGAAATTGATGAGGAACTATGCGACGGCTGCGGGCAGTGTGTGCCAGGCTGCGCAG
>JAUVKB010000133.1 GCA_030596405.1 Deltaproteobacteria bacterium | reverse complement strand
GTGAGCAATATCCCGATAGCCGGTTATATTTTGACGGGAAAGGAGAAATCACTCCTTGTATACAATTTTACAGTACAGGGCCCATTGGCAAATTCTAAAGTTAAACACACCCCCCTTAAAAACCTGCCGAAAAGTATGTATGGATATATTAAACGGCTGTTTCTCACTCCGGTGCGGGTATACAAAAAAGTGTCTGATATGACGCATGATCTTATAAAAAAAGGGATTCCCGTGCCTGCAGTACCATAAATCAAAGCAATGGGAAAACGATGATTGCAAAGAGGTCTTTCTAATGCGGCAAGATGAATCAGGAATGCGAATTATAAAAGCTGTCGTTGTCAACGACGACATAACCCAATTAAACGTGTTATCCGGGCTTTTGCGCAAAGATGGAATTGAAGTTATAATCTTTGAAAGCGCGGAAGATGCCCTTTTGTCCATGGCTCAGAGCAAAACGCCCGATCTTGTCGTTACCGACCTCTACATGCCGGGGATTGACGGCTGGAAGTTCTGTCGTTTGTTGCGCTCGCCCGAATATGAGGCATTCAACCATGTCCCCATCCTGGTGGTCTCGGCCACCTTTTCCGGCGATGACACATCCGGCATAACAGCCGACCTGGGAGCAAACGCCTTTTTGCCGTCACCCGTGGACGGCAAACGGTTTATAGAAGTGGCGCGGGCGCTGCTTGACGGCAAACAGCCAAGAGAACAGCTTCGGGTTCTCATTGTTGAGGACAGCAAGACACAGGCCTTGCTGCTCAAAAAAGTTTTTAAAGCCGGCGGCTATCTGGCGGACACGGCATTTACTGTTCAAGAAGCAGTTTCAGCCTTTGGCGAAGCATCTTACAGCATAGCTATTATCGACTACCACTTGCCCGATGGCAGGGGCGACACACTGCTGGCGAATTTTCAAAGTGATCAGCCAGATTGTGTCTGCATCATGATGACCTCCGATCCTGACCCGAAACTGGCGCTGACCTGGATGCGTCAGGGAGCGGCCGCGTATCTGCGCAAACCTTTTGATTCGGAATATCTTATGGAGCTGTGTGTCAAAACCCGTCGGGAGCGAGCCCTTCTGCGCGTGGAAGACCTGCTGGAGGAAAGGACCCTGCAACTGCGGGAGTCAGAGATATTTAATAAGAGTGTTCTCAACGATATGATTACGCTCGTTGCTGTTCTGCATCCGGGCGGAGACGTCATATTTGCAAACAACACACCGCTCACATTAAGCGGAATCGAATTGGGAGATGTAACAGGGAAAAAATTTCATGATACCTTCTGGTGGTCATACTCTGATGAAATCAGGGAAATAATCAGACGCGACATTGGGCAATGTGCCTCTGGAAAATTTATCTTTCATGATATTCAGGTTCAGGCAGAGGACGGGTCTCTGATATGGCTCGAATACAGCATGCATCCAATCTATAATGAACGCGGAGTTGTCCAATATTTGATCGCGGAGGGGCGGAATATCACCAAGCGCAAACGGGCGGAAGTGACGCTGCAGGAAAGCGAGGAAAAACTAAAGGCCATTTTTAAGGCAAATCCTGATTCTGTTGCAGTATATGACAACCAGGGGCATCCACAATATATAAACCATGCGTTTAATCAGGTTTTCGGGTGGACACTGGAAGAACTGCAAGGAGGGCAAATTTCCTTTATCCCTGACGATGAAAAAAAAATAAGTTATAGAATGCGCGGAGAACTCTATGATGATTATTATTATGGTGATGGAAAGCCCGTGAGGTTTGAGACAAAGAGATTAACAAAAAACGGACTTGTTCTGGATATTTTTTTAACCGCTTCACTCATTAAGGGACATGATGGAAAACCTGCAGGAATTGTGGTTAATCTGGCGGATGTTACTGAGAAAAAGAAGCTGGAAATCAAACTCCAGCAGACTCAGAAGATAGAGTCCATCGGAACCCTTGCAGGCGGCATTGCCCATGACTTTAATAATCTTCTGTTTCCTATTATAGGCTATGCTGAAATAACAATGGCTGCTGTTCCCGAAGGAAGCGTCATTAGAAAAAACCTTAATGAAATTATAAAGGCGGCACTGCGTGCCAGGGATCTGGTTCAGCAAATTTTAGCCTTCAGCCGGCAACACAACCAGGAACAAAAACCTTTGCAGGTTCAACTTGTAGTAAAGGAAGCGCTGAAACTGCTCAGGTCTTCCCTGCCGACTACCATCAAAATTTGTCAGGATATAAAAAAAGACTGCGGTCTGATTATGGCTGATCCCACCCGGATACATCAAGTGGTGATGAATCTATGCACCAATGCTTTTCATGCCATGGAGGAGAACGGAGGTACGCTTGAAGTCAGCCTGAGTGAAACCGAGTTGTCGTCCGATGATTTAACTGCTTTTGATATAATGCCGGGGCAATATATTTGTTTAAAAATAAAGGATACGGGACATGGGATGGAACAGGACGTATTAGCGAGGATATTCGACCCTTACTTTACCACCAAGGACGAAGGCAAGGGGACCGGCCTGGGACTTGCCGTAACACATGGAATTGTGAAAAGCATAAGCGGGGATATCCATGTAGAAAGTGAGCCCGGAAAAGGGACTGTTTTTTATGTTTATCTGCCTCTGATAAAGGAGACCTTTGTTTCTGAGAAAACCGGGATGAGTGGGATGCTGCCGACCGGCGCTGAAAATATCCTGCTGGTGGACGATGAAGAAATGATTGTTTCCATGGAAAAACAGATGCTGGAGAGGCTTGGTTATAACGTAACTGCCGGAACAAGTAGTATTGAGGCACTGGAGGCATTTTCCGCCCAACCTGACAAATTTGACCTTGTCATTACCGATATGACCATGCCTGATATGACCGGTGATAAACTGGCAGGTGAGCTTATGAAAATACGTCCCGGCATTCCGGTTATCATCTGCACAGGATTCAGTAAAAAGATAACAAAAGAAAAGGCGAATGTTTTGGGTATTAAAGGTTTTATAATGAAGCCGGTTTTAGTGAGAAACCTTGCCGTAATGATTCGCAAGGCGATAGGTGACGAGTGACCGAGGTCAGAGGGCAGATGCTACGGCTGTTTCTCAATCCAGTACGGGTATACAAAAAACTGTCTGATATGACGCACGATCTTATGAAAAAGGGATTCCCGTGCCTGCAGTACCATAAATCAACAGGACAAAATTGCTTTTATCCGTTCTAATACCGGTGGATGGGAATAGTTCAAAAAAACATAAAAAGGATGAGGAGTAATGTTTGAAAGGTTGTCTACCGACAGCTTTTTCAAGGCATTAACCATAGATTCAGGGTCCGCGGTGGTTTTTACTGCAAATTTATCGGCTTCATATTCATTTTTGCGGGAATATAGTTGCATGAGAATTCCGGCAAAAAACTCGATGGGGGAGTATAACATGCCGAAAAATATCAGCCCCGCATATACGGATTTTTGTTCCATGTAAAACGCATCAAAAAGCGCCTGGCTGGAAATAAAAAAAGATAGGAGAAAAAACATTATTCCGATTTGCATTATATTTATTAAAGTCATTTGGAAGATATGTTTTTTCTTGTAATGCCCCATCTCATGGGCCAGAACCGCTACGAGTTCCTTTGCCGTGTGTTTTTTTATAAGGGTGTCAAACAGGACAATCCTTTTATTTTCCCCAAATCCCGTAAAAAAAGCATTCGACTTGCTTGAGCGTTTTGAACCGTCCATAACATAAATATTTTTCAGCTGAAAATCTATAGAACGCGCATAACTGAAGATCGACTGTTTGAGTTCTCCTTCCTCAAGCGGCTTGAACTTATTAAAAAGGGGCATAATCCATGTGGGGGCGATGAATTGAATTGCAAGCGTAAACAGACTAACGCATATCCAGCAGTACCACCATGCATTATCCCCCGTATATTTAAAAAAAGCGAGTATCCCGGTTAATAAAATCGTCCCAATCATTATTAAAAGAATTGCCCCCTTGATTAAATCCTTCAAAAAAGTGCCCCACGTGGTCTTGTTAAACCCGAAATTTTCTTCGATTACAAAAGTTGAATAAATGGAAAAGGGGATTGACAACAATATTTTTATCAGCGCCAGGGCTCCTATGTATATAAGGCCGGTGATTATTGGCCCCTTATGCCAACTCCTTGCCCATTGATCAAGCAGGGGGAAAAATTTCCCAATCCAGAAAATCAGTATGATGATCAAATCGAAAGTGGACGTGATCCATCCGAACCTTGTATTTACTTTTAAGTATTTTTTGCATTTATTATAATTGTTTAAGTCATATAATCCACGAAAGGCTTCAGGAATATTGTTTTTCAACATCTTAAGGTTTAAGACATCGGCTGTGCAATGGAGTATAAAATCGGCAAAAACCGCTGTAAGTATAATGACTGCGATAGTATTCATAATACAAACTCAATCTATATGATCAGCTTTAGGCATGAAGAATGGATGATGTATTATCAAAAACATAAAGCCGGTTTTGACAACCGGCTTTATGCCCTTGATTTTATTTGGTAGGCACGATTGGATTTGAACCAACGACTTCTACCGTGTCAGTCTGTTTAAACGCTTTTTACGGCTTTTTACCCTGCTTTTTAATATTGTATTTGCCTGTATATTATCAACATGTTATTAGATCACTGATTCTTTATTGCTTTATCGTTTTTTACTCTGGGTATGGGTATCATAGTAGCAAAATGGTAGCAAGCAAATAACTTTTAAATCTTTGATATTCCTATTTCCGGGGATAGGGTGAGCTCCTCGAAAGGTGGTTTTCCTGAACCGCTTTCCCCGGACTTCAATCAGGGCGTTGCAGGGAGCGTAAAAATGGAAAAAGAAATTTCTGTTGAAATTGATTCTCTATCACTCGATCTTCAAGTTTTTGCCTGTAGGTCGTAGCTATACCGCCTGGCGATATTTCAGTGACGGAACAGGCTCGAATTTTCCAAGATTTCTTCCCACCATGTGCTTTTTCGAGAGACGTAATATTGTTGCGTTTTTTTCAAGAGAGATAGCAAATTCCCTTAACCTCTGAACAGGGGCATCTGATAAAATAATCTCCTCAATTGCAGTCAGCATGCATTCTACCTTAATTTTAGTCACCAGACTGCCTACAGTAAATGCAGGAAGTTTGTTTTCAAACATGGCCAGTTGATCTGGATGAAAAAAAAAGCAGTGATCTACCAGCAAACTCAGAATCAGGCTTCGGCTTGATCCATCCTCGTCAGGCTGTTTGGTCAACTTGCCCCAACCTTCATACGTCTTCCAGTCCTGAAAGAAAACCTCGACCAACCATCTTAAGGTGTAGGTCTCTACAATGTCTAAAGTTCGCCAACTTAAATCAGATGCGATGATATACCGATACTCGTCTTCACCGTCATATTTTAGTGCAATTACAAAACGCTTTTTACCATGTGCGTGTACATGCAAACGGGCGCTGCCGATAGTTACCTTGATTGTTTCGCCCCCTCGAACCCTGATCGTTTGTTCCGTGCCGGCAAACTTTTCGAAATAATCTTCTACCGACCGCTTCTTGTTACGAAATCGGATTAGCTGATTTGAGCGGATCTGGCTTATTACCTGAACATTTCGAAAAGTTCGGGATGCTTGATCGAGAAAATCTTCCGTGCCATATAGTGCATCTGCAAAAATGCATCGAATACGTATGCCCGCATGCTCTGCTTTGAATCGTTCAAGAAGCGTTAGTGCAATTTGTGGCATGGTTGGATGTTTCGGGTTTCTTTCGGGTTTAGCTGGACGTAATTTTGCTGGCATTCCCTGCTTTTTGAGTTTTTTGTCATTCTTGTACCACGCACTCAATGCTGGATCCGGCACATGAAAAGCAAACCCCACCGGTATCGTTATTTTAGGCGTAATCAAGACTAAAAAGACAATGCTTTGCCCCATAACATACCCGCCGCTTGGTTTGTCCTTTATTTTATGCACATGGGCGATCTTTTTCGTGGATTTCGATCTTTTTTTATCCGTGTCATCGATTCCGAGATAGCCTTCTGTGATTCCATACTTCTGCATTATGGTGCAAATACTCATTCGCAACAATATTTCCCATGGTATGCTTGATCTCCGAAACATCCATGATAGTGCGGCAACTCTGTACCTTCCGATACCAGCCCTTTGAAATCTTGCCCAACAAACCGAATTTGTCACAAGCACTGCCATGATACAGAATGACAGCCAGTATTTTTGGATACGGGAAAGTCCTTTTTTATGGTCATGCGCTTTGATGGCATC
>JAUVKB010000249.1 GCA_030596405.1 Deltaproteobacteria bacterium | reverse complement strand
TCCGGGTCTTTGATTAATATTTTGTCTTCCTTTATGCGAGCCTTGTTCACCAGATCTGAAGAGACAACGCCGAGAACAGCCACTTTAACGCCTTTGTATGTTTTGATAATATACGGCCGCCACGGCAATTTTTCCTTTTCCGTAATATTTGGGTCTGCAATACTTTGGCCGTTAATACCTGTAATATTGGAACCGACGTACAAAGGAAGCAGTCTGGGAGCAAATTTATTTAAAAAATCGACTCCATAGGAAAGCTCGCCGTCTGCAATATTGAGCGCATCGTAACGCATCATATTTATGGCTTTTGCGGTAGCTTTCGCCCTTAGCTCGCCGTTTTTTTTCTGCAATAAAAAATCTCCGGCATCGACCAGCAGAACATTTTTGTGCTCTTGTATTAAATCATGAATCAGGCTGGCCCTCCGGGCCAGACCGCCAAGCTTGGCCCCGGCTCAGCCGGCGCACTTAACCTTCCCCCTTACGTCTCCGGTGTAAATAACCACAAGATCAGGAAGCGTCTTTTCTTTTGCATACGCAAAACCGCCGCATAAAATAACCGCCGACAATAATAATATGCAAAATCCTGCAACCTTGTTTTTTATGGCCATAGAGTAAAACCTCATTCTGTTTTTGTTCATATTAATACTGAGCCTGATACTACTCCTGATACTGGTAGAGGCCCGCTCCGCTTAACACATTATGGTTTTTGTCTCCAAAAAGGTAGAGCCCGCAAATGCCCTGGCCTGTAGAATGAATCTTTATCCAGGCCGTATTTTCCGCAACAGAAGGACCGAAAAAATTTCTAACCGAAAAGATTCTCTTTTGCAGCCCCGCAAGAATAATTTGCCGGTTTCCTCCGGTTATCGATTCTCCCTTATCGTTAAACGCGGCAACCTTGATTTTCACATAACCATCCAAAGGATTAAAAACAGCAACGCCTGTGCTCCAGTAATCGCTGGATGCAACATGCGGAATCAGCATGTCATTGCCGCATTGTTCATCAGAGGGCAAGGCATAAAATGCGCTGCTTTTTCCTGTGATATGCGCAAAATATCCGGTAATATCTTCCTGCGACGTAATAATGATTGCTGATCGCCCCAGAGTTTTACTGTCAAGCTGACCAAAAATCTCAGATACTTTCATCACCCTCTTTTCAAAGGGGAAAAGGGTCAGTTCCGCTGTATGAGCGTCCTCTTCATCTACCTTTCCATTCGCCATGGCATTCACCAGGTTAAGCAAAACCTGATTTTGAACGCCGGAAACATTTATAATACAGACCAGGGTTGACCATAAATCGCTTGACGCCACATGAGGAACAAAGAACCTTGTTCCAAAACCGGCAAGCGCATACATCGAATCCGCGCCGCCGAACCCGTCCTTGCTCCAGCGCAGGCTCCCTTCAATCTCGGCGTCATCTTGCGTTTCTATCAGAATCCAGCCGTTATCCGGGTATCCGCTTGAGGAACTTTGCCGGGAGATGCTGTTTCCTGAAAGTTCAGTTACTGTTTCATTTACAATCTCCCCCTGCTCCGTAAAAAGGGTAATATCCGCAGAAACCGTGGATGCAGCCCTGTTGTAAAGACTCCATGACACATGCCTGGCCGCAATGAACATGCTCGATGTATCCGGCACCACAAGACGCGCGCCGCTTCTTTTGCCGCCGAAACCCGACATATCCTGATCCTGCACCCCGCCAAGGCACAAAGCTGAAACCGGCTGGTTTGCCATAATCTTTACGGAAAATATCGACGGCCATTCATGGAGCCTTATCGGAAGTTGAGAAAGCAAAAAGCTCTGTTTTTCGCCCGGCTCAAGATCGACCGGCCCTAAAACGGTTGCGACAGGTTCGCTGTTCTGATTATAAGCCACAACCTGGATATCGCCGCATGATGTATCCAGGCTGTTTGTCATCGCGTAACCGTTCCAGCAGGAAGCTTTCAGGATATCGGCAACCAGGGATTCAGACGACTTTTTAAGATCAAACAACACGCCGTAAATACCGCCTTTGCTGTAATCTTCCATTTCAAGCAAAACCGTGCCGGGCGGATTTTCAACCGTAATTGATACGCCGGGTTCTTCTCCATATTCAAGGATATCATTAAATAGAACCGCGCCCGCGGCATCGGTTATATTTACACTGATTTCATCGTCCAGATCGTCCATGCGGGAAAACTTGAGATTTATGGAATCACCGGCCATGCATTCGATTGTATAAAAATCCTGATTGAGAAGGACAAGATTATAATATCCCGGAAGCAGGCGCACAGGGCCGTCATCTTCTAAAAAGTCATCGCGGGAAGCCGCAATCTGTCTGATAATATCAAAATCAAGGTACGGGTTTGAAGGCAAAGGGGAAAGGGGGAAGACAAGTGATTTCGGCGGGGCATATACGCTGGCTCCGGTCCAGTCTCCACCGATAATCTCGTCATGGCCGTTAACATAAAGATCGTAGGTAAAACCGTCCGTCTTTACCACGGTCCCCTGAAAATCGGGTTCAACGCGATCGTCGGCATACCATATCTGACATGTAACGTGAATCGTATCTCCATCCCTTCCGGTCGACATCTCATATTTATAAACAGGGTAAAACCACGCCTCGGTCGGCCCGCCAAGATCAGCCACAAAAGATTTTTTATTCTCCTTGACATATAATAAAAGCCACTCATGAAATACGTCCGGGGAATCGCTTCCTGATGCGCGCACCGCAACGTCACTGCCGTGGCATGAGCTTAAAAGCCC
>JAUVKB010000004.1 GCA_030596405.1 Deltaproteobacteria bacterium | reverse complement strand
CAGATGGGCAAAGGAGCCACCACACATCAGGCAGAGGCAAGCGCTGTAATGGAACTGGCGGAAAGATACAGCCTTTTTGCTTTCATAAATAATCAGGAAAACTTCATTATAGAAAGGTATCGCAACATTAAAAAAGGCGCCATCCCCTTTGACATGATCGCTAAATCTGTTCATGATCATTCCGAACATCCGGAAATAACAAAAAAAATGTTTGAGAATATCCCTCTTAAATGGACCCGTGGCTATAACCTGACTCAAAACAAAGAGGTTCTTGTCCCCTTTAACTGGTTTTTCACAATCAACGAGTTTAACGGCGGTTCCGCCGGCAATTGTGCGGAAGAAGCAATTTGCCAGGGCATCTGTGAAATCGTGGAAAGACACGTATCTTCCATAATCAGCCGCAACAAAGTGAAAGCGCCGGCCATCAATCCGGATTCAGCATCAGATCCGGTGGTTGTAAAAATGATAAATCAATACAAAAATGCCGGAATAAAATTTTACCTCTCGGATTTTTCACTCGACATGGGTATCCCAACTGTAGGCATGTTAGCCTATGATCCGTCCACCTTTCCTGAAAAAAGTGAAATGGTATGGACAGCAGGAACAACGCCCAACCCGCAAAAAGCTTTAAGCCGTGCCCTTACCGAAACAGCCCAGCTTGCCGGTGATTTCAATACCGGCTCCAAATATATGGCAAGCGGTCTGCCGAAGTTCAAAAAAATTAAAGAGGCAGGGTTTATTACAGATCCGGGGAACAAGATTGATATTAAAAAACTTCCTGATTTGTCAGACAATAATATAAAACTCGAGATTCAAAACTGTATATCCGCTCTATCCAAAAAAGGTATGGATGTTATAGTGATAAAAACGATGCACCCATTACTTCAAATTCCTGCCTTTTATACGATCATACCCGGAGCTCATTTCAGAGAAAGGTCATCAGGAGCAAGTGTTGGAATGTTTTCTGCAAAGCTTATTACTGAAAGCATAAAACCGGAAGCCGCAATTAATGAACTTAAAAAATACGAAAATATAATAAGGGGGCCATATTATATCAAATTTTATCTTGCATCGTGTTATCTTGCCTTAAACGATTCCAAAACCGCCCTTGATTATTTTAACCAAGCACTCGATCTTGATCCTAATGATCAGGACATCTGTAGCATATACTCTTACATGGGACTCTGTTTGAAAAATATGGGGAAATATCGCGAAGCGCTTGCGATATTAAAAAAGGGGGAAAAGCTTGACAATGAAAAGACGGATATTTACAACCTGTCGGGTTTTTGCCATTTTAAATTAAAAGAACACCCAGAGGCTATAGAATGTTTTAAAAAGGTACTCCTGCTCGACCCCGGATCAGCCATAGATTATGCCAACATTGCTTCAAACTATCGTGACATGGGAGAAAAGAAAAAGGCCGCCATATATTATGAGATGGCCTTGGCCATCGATCCTGCAATAGACTTTGCAAGAGACAATCTCAACAAGTTACAGCCTTAAAAATAACCTAAGGCGGCACAGTACAGACAAAAAGTTTTTTTACGTCGATAATGTCTTGATCAGAACTCCGATATAAAAACGCGCGTGGCTTATCGGAGCAGCCATGTTCGCGCGGTGGTTGGCAAATATGCCGCTTAAGCTGCTTTCAGTAATGAGCCACGGCTCTATTTTGATGGCATGATGACATGATTCGATAGCATGATGCAGTATTTCCGTGCCATGCCTTGTTTCCAGGATAATGCTGAAATCTTCCTGAATCGCTTCGAGAACCGTCACCATAGCGCTTGCCACTCCCTTTGTATAATAAAAGTAGTCGTCGGCCGCAAAAAAACTTACAGGTACCCCTCCTTCTTCTACTGTCTTAGCCAGGTTCTCATCACAGCTTCCAAGCAAATCTTCGTAAGCTGCAAGCAAAGGTATTAAATTATCGGATCTGATATAAAAGGACGCCCTCCCCTTTTCAAGCCTGCCTTTGTATGCCCTTAACTCTTTTAAGCCGGCATTGTACTTGGATTCGGGTGACGGGAACCAGTATTTGTCAGCTTTGATCATAAACCAGTTCATGGCGCGTTCAAGATTTTTATCAAAAGCGGCTGTACTGCCTGTGCGTGAAATTCTCTCTGCCAGCATCACTGCCGTTCTTCGTGTTACTTCAAGGACACCTAACTGGAAATTGTTTATATTGTCTGTAAAATTTAAAATATCGTTTGGACGCCACCCCCAGAACCGTTCACCCAGTTCATAATCAAGAGGTTTTATTACGGCATTTACAAATGCAACGCCGGAAGGTTCATGTCTAGATATTTTTGCTTTAAATTGATCGTGAGTCGCCGCGGAAGGTTTTGATTCGACTGTTTCACCCTGATGAACCTGATGAGCCGGTTGAGCCGTTGTATGTTGCGATGCCGGTTTAACCGGTTTTACGTGATCTGCACCGGTTTTTTTTTCAATCTTTGCACTTTCAATGGGATTTATTGCAACATCGCATTTTGGCGGGCCCGTGATGTTATTGGCATGCGGAGTTTTAACTCCCTGTGATGTTGTCACCGTACTATTAAAAAATCCGATTGCCGTGCCAAAAACCCATAATGCAAACACTGTGAGCAATACACCGCCGATCACACGCTTGGTGACAAAACTTTTAAATTTTTCCATAATATTTACCTTCAGTAAAGAAAAGTTGAATCCTTATACATTTCTGATCTTACGACTATTGCCAACCCGTATGGTTGTGTTGATAGAATCAAAGTATTCTATCAGCGGTATCGAATACTTGCGGGATACTCCGGTTAAATCCTTGAACTGTGGCGTTGTAATTTCTTCGTTAGACAAAATAAAATCGACAAGTTTTTTTTTCAATTTATGGATAGCATCAGCATGAAAATAAAGTTTTTGTTTTATTTTGACGATTAACCCCTCGTTCATAAGCAGCAGCAGCATATCATCGATTGATGCCGTATCAACATCAAGAACATTGCTCAGTTCGGTTGAATAGGGAGGTGTAAGGCCGCTTTTCCTATAAACATCTAAAATCTTGTCCCTGAGTTCAGCCTGATCACCTGCAAGAGAAACCTTGTGTGATTCAAGGTGTACCATGTTTTCGTTCCGAACAACCCTGTTGTTTTTTATCATCTGGTTGAGCATCAGGTTGAAAAGTTTTAAATCAAGGCGTGCCGGAAATTTAGACCTGAGTTCTTCTTTAGGCATGCCTGCTTTCAGGGGATTGGCCTTATGGTAATTGCCGAGATAATCAAGCGTTTTTTTCTTCAGGCCTTCAAGCTGGTTGTTATGAATAAAAATACGGTTCTCCTTGTCATACTGAACAACCGTTTTTGTTGACATAAGTTCCTGTATAAATCCGTTTAACTGTTTTTCAGGAATATTTGTCATTATTTTAAGATCGGTAAAGGAGACACCCTTATAACCTGATTCATCAACATGATAGGGAATGATTGCTTTGGGCGCTTGATCGACAATCCCTTCCAGCCCTTTAACAACATCGGGTTTAAAGCGCTTATGCTTAACCGGGATCGGGTTTAAAATATGGCCTCCGCCGATAGTGCGCACAGGGGAATAACTTCGAATGACAAATCGGTCATCCTTTACAACGGCAACGGGTGAACCGAGTCGAAGCTGAGCGACAGATGTTTCTCCAGGGGAAAGTTCCTCTCTGTCAAGCAACACCAGAAAACCGAGCATTTCACTTGTTCCGGTATGAACCCGGATAAGGGTACGGTTTTTAAACGGCTTTTTATTGCCGGGAAGGAAATGAAAGGCCACGTCTTGCATGTAAGAAGATTTAAGAGCCTCCGGCATCGACACCACGTCACCACGATTTATTGAAGTTTTTTCAAGTCCCTGGAAATTAATGGCGGTGCGCATTCCGGCTTCTGCAATGTCGACACTTTGGTTATGCACCTGAATCCCTCGAACCTTTGAAGTAATGCCCGATGGATAAATCATTATTGTATCACCCGACCGAACATGCCCTGAAATCAATGTTCCCGTAATAACGGTTCCAAAACCCTTCATAGTAAAAACACGGTCAACCGGAAGCCGAAACAGACCGGTGGAAGATCTGTCAGGAATCATTGTGCTCAGATTGTCAAGACAACTCATGAATTCAGGTATGCCCTGGCCTGAAATTGATGATACAGGAATAATCGGTGACCCTTCCAGAAACGTTCCATGAATAAAATTTCTGATATCATCCGTCACAAGCTCAAGCCACTCTTCATCAACGAGGTCAATTTTGGTCAGAACAACAAAACCGTGTTTGATGCCGAGGAGTGTGCAGATCTCCATATGTTCGCGAGTCTGGGGCATAACCCCTTCATCCGCGGCAATAACCATGGCAACGATATCAATGCCGGCGGCTCCTGCAACCATATTTTTTACAAATTTTTCATGGCCGGGAACATCGATGATTCCCAAATGCTGACCACTTGGCAGAACCATCGATGCAAACCCAAGTTCAATAGTAATTCCGCGAAGCTTTTCCTCCTTTAACCGATCGGTATCGATACCGGTAAGTGTTTTGATCAGAGTGGTTTTACCATGATCTATGTGTCCGGCTGTTCCGAGGATAATCTGTTTCAACTAAATAAGCACTCCTTTTTGCAAATTAGAAATCTGCCGGGCACTTATGAATAAAACCTAACTTGCTCTTCTACTTCGGAGGTACTCAGCAAAATATGCCAGCCCTACAAGAATAATCCCGAGTCCAGCCACGTAAAGATAATTCGCATCAGGGTAGAAAAATCGTGTTAATACAACGGCAAAAACAGCGCCGAAAACAGCGCGTATAATAAAAATATGGATACTGTTCACTAAGAATTTTCCTTGTCGATCTCTTCTTGAAAAGCCATCTGTTTCATAGACTCGTAACGCTCTGTATATTCCTTTTCAAGGCGCAGGGTCAGTTTCTTGGATTCATCCGGAAAGGTTTTCTGCAAAGAAGCATAACGCACCTCACCCTCCAGAAATTCCTGGAAACTGCCATCAGGCTCTTTGGAATCAAGGATAAAAGGATTTTTTCCCTGATCTTTCAATGTCGGGTTGTAACGATATAAAGGCCAGTAACCGGACTGAACCGCCAGCTTTTCTTCTTCCTGGCTTTTGCCCATACCTTTTTTGATCCCGTGATTGATACAGGGGGAATAACCCATTATAATAGATGGCCCGTCATAGCTTTCCGCCTCGGTAAATGCTTTCATAAGCTGCTGTTTGTCTGCCCCCATGGACACACTGGCCACATAGACATAGCCGTATGTCATAAGCATCCGGCCCATATCTTTTTTGCATGTTTTCTTGCCGGATGCGGCAAATTTAGCGACTGAACCGGTTGGGGTGGCCTTGGAAGACTGACCACCTGTATTAGAATAGACCTCCGTGTCAAAAACCATAACATTAATGTCCTCGCCTGACGCCATCACATGGTCAATACCTCCAAATGAGATATCATAGGCGGATCCGTCTCCTAAAAATATCCAGTATGATTTTTTTGTAAACAGTTTGGACATACCTGCGATCTTATTTAAAAGAGGATTTTCCGCATGGCCGGGCAGAAACGCTTTAAGCTGGTCTCCATATTTTCTGGAGCCGTCCGCATCTTTCATATTGTCAAGCCATCCCTGCATAGCATCCTTTATCTGTTGCGGAATCTCTGACTTTATGGCCTCATCCATTAAATCCGCCATTTTTTTGCGTTGTTGTATGGAGGCCAGCAACATGCCGTAAGTAAATTCTGCAGGATCTTCAAACAGGGAATTGCCCCAGGTTGGGCCAAAACCATCTTTGTTGACACAATATGGAATGGCCGGTGCGCTGCCGCCCCAGATCGAAGTACAGCCTGTGGCATTTCCGATGATCATCCGTTCCCCAAAAAGCTGGGTAAGAAGTTTTGCGTATGGCGTTTCGCCACATCCCGCACAGGCACCGGAGAACTCAAGCAGAGGCTGATAAAACTGGCTCCCTTTAACCGTATTCCGTTTGACCAGATTGTCACGCACAGGAAGTTTGGCTGAAAATACATGGTTAGGCACCTGAACCGCTGTTTGAGTTTCAATCGGTTTCATTACCAAAGCCCTTTTCTTGGCAGGACAGATGTCTTCACAGTTGCCGCAACCCAGGCAATCGAGCGTATTGACCTGTATGCGGAAATGATACCCTTTAAGTCCTTTGCCGACAGCTTTTTTAGCGTCAAATCCATCGGGCGAATCAGCCAGCTCTTCATCCGTCAAAAGAACCGGGCGGATGGCCGCATGTGGACAAACCATCGCGCACTGGTTGCACTGAATGCAATTGTCCATAATCCATTCCGGAACCATAATCGCCACGCCGCGTTTTTCATATTTAGATGTAGCAACAGGAAAAATACCGTCCGGCGCAAAGGCGCTGACAGGAAGCTTGTCACCCTGTTGAGCCAAAATCGGATTCATGACGTTTTTAACAAAATCGGGTTCGTTTTCAGATTGTATACTCCCGTCATCGGCTTTTGCCCAGGACTCGGGGTATTTAATCTCCACGAGATTATTAAGTGTGTTGTCAACAGCCGCATAGTTCATATTGACGATCTGCTCCCCTTTTTTTCCAAACATTTTATTTATCTGGTCTTTAAGGTAAGCAATGGCGTCTTTGACCGGAATGACATTGGCGAGTTTGAAAAAGGCGGTCTGCATGATCATATTAATCCTGCCGCCAAGGCCTATTTCAGATGCAATTTTTACTGCATCAATATTGTAGAATTTAATATTTTTCAGGGCAATAGTCCGGCGCATATGTGAAGGAAGTTTTTCTTCCATCTCATCAGCCGTCCAGTGGGAATTAAGCAGAAAAATTCCGCCATCTTTAATACCGTCAAGAACATCATAGATGTCAACATAGTTAGACTTGTGGCAGGCAACATAATCGGCTGCGGTAATCAGGTAAGTCGACTGGATGGGTGATTGCCCAAAACGGAGATGAGAAATAGTGATCCCCCCTGATTTTTTGGAATCATAGGCAAAATAACCCTGAGCATACATTTTTGTGTTATCACCGATAATTTTAATAGCGCTTTTGTTGGCACCGACCGTTCCATCGGCTCCAAGTCCCCAGAATTTGCACAGGACAGTCCCTTTGGGTGCGGTGTCAAGTTCCTCTTTTACGTCAAGCGAGGTATGTGTCACATCATCTGTAATGACGACCGTAAAATGATTCCTTGAGGTTGCCGAATTCATGTTGTCAAAAACCGCCTTAACCATACCCGGATTAAATTCTTTAGAGCCCAGACCATAACGGCCGCTGAAAATTGCGGGTTTTTCACCGCGTTCCAAATATGCAGTGCAGACATCTGAATAAAGCGGATCACCAATAGCACCGCGCTCTTTTGTTCTGTCAAGTACTGTAAGGCGGTCAGCTGTTGGGGGGATAGCGCCAAAAAAATGCTCGGCGGAAAAAGGTCTGTACAAACGGACCTTTACCAGCCCGACTTTTTCACCCTTGCCTGTCATGTAGTTGACGACCTCTTCAATGGTTTCACAAGAAGAACCCATTGAAATAATGACCCTTTCCGCTTCAGGATCTCCAACATAATCAAAAAGATTATATTTGCGGCCGGTCAAATCGCCAACCTTTTTCATGCATTCGCTGACAATAGCGGCTACCTTGAGATAATAAGAATTGGAGGCTTCTATACCCTGGAAATATATATCAGGGTTTTGGGCGGTTCCCCTGAGTTCAGGTCTTTCCGGAGTTGTGCCTCTGGCACGGAACCTTTCAACGGCATCCCAGTTGACCAGGTTAGCCATATCGTCATAATCGATCATTTCAATTTTTTGGATTTCATGGGAAGTGCGGAATCCGTCAAAAAAATGTATAAATGGAACGCTTGATTCAATGGCGGCAAGATGAGCCACCAACCCAAGGTCCATTACTTCCTGTACGGAAGCTGATGCAAGAAGGTTGAAACCGGTTTGTCGGACAGCCATCACATCCTGATGGTCTCCAAAAATTGAAAGCGCATGTCCGGCAATAGCACGTGCCGTAACATGAAAAACAGCCGGCAAAAGTTCCCCTGACATTTTATACATATTGGGGATCATTAAAAGAAGACCCTGTGAAGCCGTAAAAGTTGTGGTCAACGATCCTGCAGCCAGAGAGCCGTGTACGGATGCAGCAGCTCCTGCCTCCGACTGAAGCTGACGGACTATCATGGGTTGCCCGAATATATTTTTCTGGCCGTTGGCTGCCCATTCATCACACATTTCTCCCATGCCTGATGATGGTGTTATGGGATAAATTGCAGAAACCTCACTCATGGCATATCCTACATAAGCCGCCGCTGTATTACCGTCTATTGTTTTCATCTTTTTTGTCATAAAACCACTCCTTTTTATAAAATATATAAATTTGATAATACCACAAAAAATAAACTTGTATCAGGAAAATATGCAACCAAAACTAAAAAAATTTAGAAATTATACAGATTAAACATATTTGTAAAGGAAAAAACTATTAAAAACGAATAAAACCCAAATGACAGGCCGATTTCCCACAGTGATCCTCAAAATCACTTTCTGCGCGACCAGCCAAAACAAAAAAACCGCAATCTTTATAGATTGCGGCTAAACATATAGACATAAATAACTACTGTCATGTCAAGCTTGCGACATCGTATAAGGATGCCCGAACAAAACTAAAACGACTTTATCCGACATTAGATATTTGACGTGACACTATACTGCAGGCTCTGAGGTGCTTTGCGGCACGGCAGGTTCTGCCGCAAAGTGGGTGAAGCGCATCCGGCGGGAAGCAAAACCAGATATGATCTGTCTTTAAATTCAGATTAAACGCTGTTTTAGGCACAACGGCCTGAAGTGTAAGACCTGAAATATCACAGGTAACCTTTAATATTGCTCCCTGTGGAACAATCTTTACAATTCTGGCCGGCAAGCTGTTTGATCCGTTAGATCTTTGCGCAAGTGTAACCTTTTCAGGATGAAGGCACAGGGCATGCTCTTTTTTATCGGCAAAGACAGGATATTTTTTTGCTTTGATTTCAATCGGTTTTGCAAGTTTTGGCCCCTTAATATTAAAAGTGGCCGTATCCCTGTTTAATCGAGCCAGGCTGACATTTAAAATATTCGTCGCCCCGACAAAATTAGCCACAAAAGGGGTTTTGGGTCGATAAAATATATCATCCGGGCTTTCAACCTGCTCAATACATCCCCTGTGGAGCACGGAGACCCTGTCGGCCAGAGCCATGGCTTCTGTTTGTTCATGGGTTACATAACATACGGTTGCTTTTGTTTCCTTTTGAATCCGTTTCAACTCGTCTCTTAGACGCTCACGCTCAATGGCATCTAAATGGCTTAACGGTTCATCTAAAAGCAATGCCGTCGGTTCGGTTGCCAGCGCCCTTGCCACGCCAACGCGCTGTTTTTGACCGCCGCTTAACTGTTTTGGGTAAAAATTCTGCAGATCATCCAGCCTTGCCAGTTTAAGATATCGTTTAGTCCTTTCTTTAATCGTTGCTTCCTTTAACCCTTTGGCCCGCAAGCCATAAGCGACATTTTCATAAACCGGCATATGGGGAAACAATGCATAGTCCTGAAAAACAAAGCCGATATCTCTTTTTTCAGGCGGGACCCCGTTTACACGGCGATTTTCCAGAATAATATTCCCTTTATCAGGTTGTATCAAGCCGGAGATAACAGCAAGAAGGGTGCTTTTACCCTCGCCGTTGGGCCCTAAGATAACGTGAAATTCACCTTTTTTAACCGTTAAGGAAAGATTGTTTAAGACCGTACGTCCCCTAAACGATTTTGTGATATTTTCAAGAACAATACTCATAACCTCGACCTGATCTGATTTTTAAAATAAACAATACAATAAAAGAAAATCCCAGCAGGATAAGACCGATTGATACTGCAGGGCTCAAATTTCCACTCATGGCGTTCATATAAATACTGATGGTCATGGTCTCTGTCTGCTTTGGTATGCAGCCTGCCACCATGGCTGTAGCCCCGAACTCACCCAATGCCCGTGTCCAGGTCATGGCAAGACCTGTGTAGATGCCGTCTTTGCATAAAGGCAGTAAAACACGTCTGAATGTATAAAAAGAAGACGCCCCCAGGGTCGCGGAAGCCGCCATTAAATCTTTTGACACGGCGGCAATCGATTCCTTGACTGTTTTGATAAAAAAAGGCGACGCTACAAAGAGTTGTGCAAGGATAATTCCCTTTTTAGTAAAAATGACGTGTATGTCAAATGTGTTCAGGACTCTGGAAGTCAGGCTGTCGCCGCCAAAGAAGATCAAAAGCGCCAGCCCGGAGACCAGAGGCGGAAGGACGATCGGCATATCGACAAGTGTATCTAAAATCATCTTTCCTTTAAAATTCTTTAAGGCCAGAATATATGCTGCGGGAAATCCAAAAAGAAACGTCAGAGCAACAACAGCCAGCGATGTTTGCAGGCTGATCCAGATCGCCGAAAACACAAGCGGCGAGGTGAGTTGACGCCATAATTCATGCCAGGATACCGCAGCAAACAGGACAAAAAGCACCATGAAAATAAAAGTAAAAACAAGGCCCGCCATTAACGCAAAAAACAGGTCAAACAATGTGGAACGGCTTTTTTCCATTTCTACAGGCCTTCATGATCGGTTTTAAAACCATGTTTTTTAAATTCAACCCTTCCCTCATTTAAAAGGAATTTGATGTATTTTAAAACTGTTTTACCATATATCCCTTTGGGTTTTGTTTTAGTCATCGTGCATACGGGTATAATATCGATATGATTTATTGCTATCGGGATATCTACGATTTTGACCTTGCCGGATTGAACGGCATCCGCCCGCCACACAATGCCTGCATCCGCATTATTTTGTTCAATCCAAAAGAGTAGCTGTTTTACGGTCACCCCTTTCGCGATGATATTCATACCGGCTTTATCAAGGCCGGCGCTGGAAAAAATTTGCAAGGTTGCCTTTCCGATTGCGCAGGCCATTTCGTCACCTGTTACCAGCCGTACATCTTTTTTTAAAAAATCTTGCAGTCTTACTATTTTACTGCTGCCGAACGGCGCAATTATTACAGGTATGTGAAAAGCGATCGCTTGATAAGCCTTTACATGCCCCTTTTCCTTGAGCAATTTTGCCCATCGCTCGGCTCCCGGGATAAAAATATCCGGTCTTTGCCCTGCCAAAATTTTATTGCCCAGCCGTCCGCTTCCTTCATAGTCATAAACGACTTCAATATTATATATCTTTGTAAACTCTTTGCCGATTTCATCCAGAGGCTCTCTCATGCCCGCCCCTGCAAATACTAAAATAGATGGGCTGTTGTAAGAATACGCATAACAAGGTATCAGAAAAAGAGACAGCGCAAGAAAGAGGGCCGATTTTTTCACCTTAAAACGGACCTCAAATAAATTATAAAATACTTTTAATACGGCATTCATAAATCACAGGCTCTACTTCCATCTCTTTTAATAATTTTTGCGAAGGCATACCAGTTGTGTTGTTGTCCAATTATGTTTTTTATAAAAGTCTATCGCCAAACTATTATTTTTGTCCGCTAATAACTGAACACGCTTTGCGCCTTGCTTATTCGCCCATTTTTCAATCGAAAACAAAAGCTTGCCGCCTATTCCCTGCCCGCGATACTCTTGCGTGACAGCCATGTCTTCAATTAATGCAGCTACACCCCCTTGCGCAGTTGATACAAGGAGCTGTGCACTGCACATTCCTATAATCCGTTCTTCTGTCGCGGCAACCATGATGCAGCGATTATCATGACTGTCCAACATCATGGCAAGCCCGGAGCGCTGCAACGGCTCCCTGAATGTAAAATCTTCCTCTATGGAAAACAATTCTTTAAGAAGGCCGACCATTTGATTTATGTCGAAAGGCTCGGCCTTTCTGATAATGACGGAAGTAAAGCTCATAATATACAATACTAAAATAGCAAAATTTATGCCGTACTTTTATATCATGTAAAATTATGCCAACCTATTGTTTTTATGCAACATAATTATTACCGGCAAAACAACTGAAACGACATAAATGTATTTAATGGATATAATGCTACCAGAATGTATCTTTTCCGAAAAGCACAGGGTGTTCAGGCAAGACTAAAGAACGATATCGTTGATTTTTTTCCACAGATCCGTGGGGAGCGGCATTTTTTTACCGTCGAGACTGAGTACAGGGACGATTCCCATAAGTGAATTGGTAATAAATACCTGACCTGCAGAAAAAAGATCTTTCGGCACTATCTTTTGCCTTATCACCTTATAACCACGGTTATAAAAAAGATTGCAAACAACCTGTTCCATAATACCCGGTAATACATGAGAAGAAACCGGCCTTATCACTTTTTTATCCTTAATCAAAAGTATATTGGCTGTATTTGTCTCGGAAACCGTGCCGTCCGGATTTAAAATCAATGCTTCATCCGCCCCGCTTTTGGCTGCCCATTTTGCAGCCAGAAGGTAGAACAAATAATTTAATGTCTTGTGATCCGCCAGATGGATCTGCCGCTCTTTTGGATATAAGGCAAGGTTTATTCCGGTCTCTTTTTTTTCTGCCAGCCGGTGGGTATAAGGCATGGCCATTGTCAAAAGAGTGTGAAAAACAGGCGACTTGGTCTGATCTCCCATCGTAGCTATGATTTTTACGGCTGCTGTTTTGTCGGCCAGGCCGTTTTGAATAATAACCTGATCGATAATATCATTCCAGGTAAGATCGGGCGTTTCACCGGAAAAAAGATATTTCCATGTTTGATAAAATCTTGCGATATGCTCTTTAAGGTATTTTGGCTTCCCCTTGTTAACCCTGATGGTCTCAAAAAAACCGTATCCAAATTGAAACCCCTGATCGGTAACCGGTATGCTTGCCTGATCCAGAGGTTTAAGAGTGCCGTTTATCCAGACATACGGTTTTTTGACAGCTTTTCCGTTTTTACTATGTAAAACATTCATGAGCGTTTGACCTTTATGGATGGTTTCATCATATTCATCGGAAGGATCAGAATCAAATACAATCCCTCCGCCCACGGAAAAGATGAATTTTTCTTTGCAAATCGTTGCCGTTCGTATGGCAATCGATAGATCCATGGTGTCATGAAAGCTGATGTAACCTACAGAGCCGGTATATATATGCCTCCGGTTCGGTTCCAGTTCGTCGATAATTTCCATGGCTCTAATTTTTGGGCAACCGGTGATCGATCCACCGGGAAAGGTCGCTGTTACAAGATCTACAGAATCGTATCCGTCGGCCAATATTCCCTCCACAACAGACACCAGATGATAAACATTTTGGTAAGATTCCACCTTTTTATGCTCGACTACCCGTACTGATCCGGCCGTGCAAACCTTTCCGATATCGTTTCTCAGCAGATCAACAATCATGGAAAGTTCAGCGTCATCTTTTTTGCTCTCTTTAAGTTCATCTTTAAGTCTTTGGTCTTCATCAAAGGTTTTTCCCCTGGGTCGTGTCCCCTTGATGGGCCTGGTTTCGATCTTTTTCCCGGTTTGCAGTAAAAACCGTTCAGGAGATGTTGAAACGATCTGGTGGTCTCCGGCATTGATATATGAAAAAAAAGGGGCTGGATTGGAATTGTAAAGCCTTTGAAAAAGACTGAAACCATCCCCTTTAAAATCGGTTTCAAACCGCTGAGACAAGTTGACCTGATATACGTGGCCCGAAGCGATGTATTCTTTTATTTTTTTTATGGCATCAATGTAATCTGTTCGTGTGAAATTGGATCTGAACCCTTCGGTTTTGCCGCTGAAATGCTTTGTTTTTTGCTGCTTTGCGGCGAGGATCTTCTTGAATTTTTTTTTTTGGCCGGCTAACGTACATTTCCCCGAAACAATGCGTTTGGGCATACAGAGCGTGGTTTTTTTATCTATTTTATTATGGACAACTATGATTGAAGGGGCAAAAAGGCATATATGCGGCAGGGACAGGGTGTCGATCGATGTGCGGGGGAGTTTTTCCAGGCAGTCTTTAAGATCGTATGACAGGTATCCAAAAAGACCGGCTCCAACCGGTACCGGCAGGTCTGTATCAAGACTAAAACAGTCAATGATCCTGCGAAGCGTGTCAAAGGGGTCTGCGTCAAAGCACAAGGTTTGATTGTCTGTTTTAATTGTCATTTTGCGGCTGTAACCTGTAAAGGTCAGCCACGGTTGTGTGCCAAGTATATGGTATTGTGCGGCATCAAGTTCCCCTCCGCTCATGAGAACCACCGTGCCCGTCATGGAAGCAAATCGGGCTGCAAAATCAAAAAACGGTTCTTTTAAGATTACAGGTTCGCTGTAAATACCTGTTATTTTGCCGGCAATTTTTATGAGTTCATCCATGTTTGACTATTTTCTGCGTTCGACTATCTTCCGCAAATAATAAAGGGCCGAGCTTGAGAAAGTTTTCAACAACCAAAAAACCGTTTTCCGTAAGAAAACTTTCAGGATGAAACTGAACGCCGGAAAGAGGAAACACAGGGTGAGACAATCCCATAATTACACCGTCAGAACTGCGGGCAGTCACAACGAGTCTGTCCGGGTCGAGTTTTACCATCAGGGAGTGATAACGGGCAGCGGAAAAAGGTGAGGGAATTTTTTTGAATATGTCCTGATGATCATGTGAAATTATACTTGTTTTTCCATGCATAGGCGCCGGAGCCCTTACGGTGCTTCCTCCAAATGCCTCGTTAATACATTGCATGCCGAGGCATACGCCGAAAATAGGGATTTTTTTATAAAAGGCTTTAATAATCGGGATCGAGATTCCCGCGTTTGCAGGATCTTTCGGGCCGGGGCTGATCAGTATATAGTCCGGATTTAATTTTAAAACCTGATCGATAGAGATCGTGTCGTTTCGATGCACTTCTATAAAAAGGTCATAATGCATAAACATTTGTACCAGATTATAAGTAAAGGAATCGTAATTATCTATGACGAGCAGTTTTGTCAAAACACACCCCATAAATACAAAAGCCACCCAAATAGAAAAGCCACCCACAGATGAGTCTGGGTGGCTTTTGCCTGTTGCATAACTCAAATTAATATTCTTAAATTTTTTAAAATATTTTATCCAGAACTTTTTCTCAGGTCAAGAGGAATATGACAATTTTTTTACGTTATTAATAACTCAAAACAAATCAAAAAACGTCCGTAATCGGAACGTTATTTTGAAAACTGCTATAGACCTTAATTATATTATACCATAACAACATCTATTTCTTAAAAGATATGCGATTGCCCTGATACAACAAGTTCTGGCTCTTGACAAAATGGAACTGATTCTATAAAGAACCGTTAAATATTATTAGTTTTTTTGTTTGTTATAGATTTGTAACATTAAATATTGTTAAAAGATAAATGTCTTATGTTATAACTATCGGAAATTAAAACATATTTTAGAAAGGAAGGGTAAATGAATATTTTATTTTTTGGTCCTAACGGCAGCGGTAAAGGCACACAGGGAGCTATTTTAAAAGACAAATACAATACTCCCCACATCGAATCAGGTGCGATTTTTCGTGATAACATATCAAATGGGACTGAACTCGGGTCAATGGCCAAGGAATATATCGACAGGGGTGATTTGGTACCGGATGAGATTACGATACCTATGATACTCGACCGGCTTAAACAGGATGATTGTAAAAACGGCTGGCTTCTTGACGGTTTTCCGAGAAACAAGAACCAGTCGATAAAACTGGATGAGGCTCTTAAAAAAGAAGGTATCGGGCTGGATATTGTTGTTGAGATACTCCTTGACCGTGAAATAGCCAAAAATAGAATCATGGGCCGCCGCTTGTGTGTAGTTAACAACAATCATCCGAACAATATCTATATAGACGCTATCAAGCCGGACGGGGACAAGTGCCGGGTTTGTGGAAGTGAATTAAAGACCAGGTCTGACGATCAGGATGAAGAAGCGATAAACAAACGCCATGCAATTTACTACGATACTGAAAGCGGCACACTTGCCGCTGCATACTATTTCAAGGATCTTGCAGCCGGTGAGGGATCGATAAAATATATTATATTGGATGGTAAACCTGGCGTAGAAGAGGTTACGGCAGAACTTGTTTCAAAACTTTAGCAGCAAATTAGTAGGGTCCAGAGGGCATAGTCCTCTGGACTCTACTAAATGTAGATATTAAAAAGCGTCGGTCAGGCGGTTATAAATATTTTCAGCAAGCCTTTTTGAAAGCTCTGAAATCGCATCCCTCTTGTTTCGTTCAGTTGCCGATTTTTCAGGCATAACAACATAATCCTCATTTTCAGAAATATCTTTTACAGACCATATTGCACGGCCGTCTTGACCTGTTAATTTTAAATTAACTACAACCTTAACCCGTCTTTCAAGGGAAGTGTGCGTCCCTCTGTGTGAGATTGTATCGCTCCGCACAGATTTAACAATACCGGCAAGGATGGCGTCTGCCTTGTCCTTGTCTGTTAAAACAACATTGCCGGCCCTGGTGAATTCATAGATCAGGTCATTTGTAATAATATTTTCCACTCCGGTTTCAGCTGTCCGGTTTTCAAGGATGGTAATGCACACGCTACGGATACCGGAGGGCAGGTTCCCGCCGCCTGAAAATTTGTAGCCGCAGGACAAGAGAAATAGACACGCAAAAACAATGGCCCAACTATATGTTTTAAAAAGCAAAAGACCCCTCATTATTAAAAAAGCTTCAGATTAAACCACTATGTTTACCAGTTTCTTTTTAACGACGATCACTTTTTTAACAGGTTTATTATCGATAAATTTTTTAACCCGTTCATCCAAAAGAGCCATCTCTTTGATGACCATATCTTCCGTGCCGGTTTTCACGCTGAACCTGCTTCTAAGTTTGCCGTTTACCTGAATCACAATAAGCAGGTCGTCTTTTAAGAGAGCGTCTTTTCTGTATGATGGCCATTTTGCCAAAAAGACGCTGGTATCATGACCGAGGATCTCCCATAGTTCTTCGGAAAAGTGAGGAATAATGGGTGACAACAGGAGTACGACTGTTTCCATGGCAAACCGCATCACCCTGGCCGCATCACCTGTTGTATCTTTCATCTTTATACCGTACATGCTATTTACAAGTTCCATGACAGCGCTTATGACTGTATTAAAATGGAACCTGTCTTCAATATCATTTGTAACTTTTTTTATGGTATGATGCGTTTTTTTGTAAATGTCCCGAATTTCTCCCTTCAGCTTATCGGGACTGCCTTTAAAGGGCTCAATATTTTTTATCGTATCCATACAATCTCTTGCAAGACGCCATACACGGTTTAAAAACCTGTATCCCCCTTCAACTCCCTGTTCATTCCATTCCAGGTCCCTTTCAGGCGGCGAAGCAAAAAGACAAAAGAGCCTCATTACATCTGCACCGTATTTTTCAAGGAGTATATTGGGGTCTATAACGTTCTTTTTTGATTTGGACATTTTTTCAACGCGGCCCACCTGGACCGCCTTGCCACACTTTTTACAAAAACGACCATCTGCATCGTATTTAACTTCTTCAGGGAATAAAAAACCATGTTTCGAGCATGAGACGGTCTCTTTGCAAACCATTCCCTGGGTCAGTAAATGTGTAAACGGTTCCTTATATTTGACAAGACCCATATCATTAAGAACCCGCGTAAAATATCTGGAATACAAAAGATGCAGGATCGCATGCTCAACACCGCCGATATACTGATCAACAGGCATCCAGTAATCAACGGCATCTTTGTCAAATATTCCGGTCTTGCAATCAGGGCTGCAGTATCGCTCAAAATACCAGGAAGACTCGACAAAGGTATCCATTGTATCGGTTTCTCTTTTGGCGTCATTATTGCCGCATTTAGGACAGGTTGTTCTTGCAAAATAATCGATCATCGGAAGCGGAGATTTACCGTCTTCAAGGAGTGAAGCATCTTCTGGAAGTATAACCGGCAGATCCTTTTCCAGGACGGGCACTATGCCGCACTTTTTACAATGAATTATCGGAATAGGCGCCCCCCAGTATCTCTGCCTTGAAATGCCCCAATCTCTTAACCTGTAACTCACCGTTCTTTTTCCTATATTTTTTTCTTCAAGATACGCAACGATTTTTTCAAGCGCATTTTTATTATCCATGCCGTCAAAGGGCCCTGAATTTACCATAATGCCGTCACCTGTAAATGCCTCGGGCATTGCGGCGGTGTCGAGATCATCATCATACGGTTTGACAACGGCTACAATGTCCAGCCCGTATTTTTTTGCAAAGTCAAAATCCCTCTGGTCGTGCGCCGGCACAGACATTACTGCGCCTGTACCGTATTCCATAAGCGCAAAATTGGCACTGTAGACAGGCATACGCCTTCCGTTTAAAGGATTAATACAATAGGCTCCTGTAAAAACCCCTTCTTTCTCATAATTTTCTACAGCCCTTGCAGACCTGTCCTGAAAGGATATACGTTTGACAAACTCTGCAACATCCGGCTCTTGTTTAGTCCCTTTTGAAAGATCGGCAACAAGCGGGTGTTCCGGGGCAAGGCACATGAAGGTAGCGCCGCAAACCGTGTCCTGACGGGTTGTAAAAACAGATATGTGTGTATCGTAATTTTCGACGGGGAACCTGATTTCGGCGCCGATGCTTTTCCCGATCCAGTTTTTCTGCATGGTGACAACCTTGTCCGGCCAGCCTGGAAGTTTATCGCAATGCACAAGCAGATCCTCGGCGTAATCGGTTATACGAAAAAACCATTGCCACAACTTTTTCTGCTGCACCTCTTTACCGCACCGCCAGCACATACCTGCTTCAACCTGTTCGTTGGCAAGAACCGTCTGACAGGTTTTGCACCAGTTTACGAACGATTCCTTCCGGTAGGCCAAACCCTTTTCAAACATTTTTAAAAAGAGCCACTGTTCCCATCGGTAATAATCAGGCCTGCAGGTAAAAATTTCCCTGTCCCAGTCATAGCTGAATCCCATCCGTTTTAACTGAATGCGCATGGCATCTATATTTTCATATGTCCACTTGGCCGGATGGGTATTGTTATCTATGGCGGCATTTTCCGCCGGCATTCCAAAGGCATCCCAGCCCATGGGATGGAGGACATTATACCCCTGCATCCTTTTGTATCTTGCCGCCACATCGCCTATGGTATAATTCCGCACATGCCCCATATGTATCTTGCCGGATGGATAGGGGAACATCTCGAGAAGATAATATTTTTTTTTACCGGTCTCTTCACTGACTTTAAAAAGATTTGTCTTATCCCAAAATAATTGCCATTTTGATTCAATTGCCGCAGGATTATATCTTTCATCCATTTTTTTATATTCACCTCGTTTTAACGATATCTCTGGTATTCCCTCACATTTTTTGATAACTAATAGCTGATCCTGTTAAAAAGGGATTTAAAATCCGGTTCCTAAATATTGTTTTCACATGCCATAATATGATGCAAATAGCAAGGCTGGCAATTACTTTCAAATTTATACCCGTCTTCCTGGAAAAATCGTTTGACTTGCAGGTAACAATTTCATATTCAAACAAAAAGTTATGTCGTATATAAACATACTAAACGTGAATTATATTAAAAAAAAGGGGGAGTGTAAATCGAGGGCGAATAATTTATGAGCAGCAAGATTCTTATTAACGCTGTTGACCCTGGAGAGTGCAGGATTGCAACGGTAAAAGACAGCAAACTGGAAGAATTCCATATCGAAAGTTCCGCACGGGAAATTACTCATGGCAATATCTATAAAGCGATTATATACCGTATCGAGCCGGGACTACAGGCCGCGTTTGTAGATTATGGAGGAGAGCGGCATGGATTTTTGCAGAAGCACGAAATACACAGTGACTATTTTCAGGATAATCATTCAGGAGATCGTTCTATAAAGAATATAGTCAAGCGTGGGCAGGAACTTTTAGTGCAGATCGTAAAAGATCCTATTATGAACAAGGGAGCCATGCTTACAACCTATATCTCGTTGCCCGGAAGGTATGTCGTTTTGATGCCCGGGAGCAAAAACCGCGGCATTTCCCGCAAAATAGAAAATGAAGATGAAAGAAATCGTCTCAAAGAAATAGTAAGTAAATTAAAATTGCCTGAAGGATTCGGCATTATCGTACGTACTGTTGGGGCAAAGAGCACCAAAACACTTTTGTCCAAAGATTTGAGCTACCTTTTGAGATTATGGGAAAACATTACAAACAAGGGGGCAAAGGAGGATGCGCCCGCGCTTCTCTACAAGGAAAGAAACCTTGTCTTAAGATCGATACGGGATTATTTTACTCCGGAAGTGTCTGAAATACTTGTCGATGACATAAACGTTTTCCACGAAGTTAAAGACTTTATTCATATCATATCTCCCAAGCATACTAAAATAGTCAAACTCTACAAAGGCGCAAAGCCGATATTCACAAAACACCAGCTTGAAGACCAGATTGCATCTATATTTGAAAATCGTGTTAATTTGAATTCGGGTGGCTCCATAGTTATAGAACAGACCGAAGCTCTGGTTGCCGTTGATGTCAACTCAGGAAAAGCAACCAGGCAAGAGTCTATCGAACAGACCGCATTGCAGACCAACCTTGAAGCTGCCGAAGAGATCGCCCGTCAGTTAAGATTAAGAGATTTAGGGGGTCTTATTGTAATCGATTTTATCGATATGAAAGATCCAAAGCACAGGTTGAAAGTTGAAAAGGCTGTAAAAGCCTGTTTAAAGGGCGACAAGGCCCGGACAAAAGTCGGAAGGCTTTCAACGTTCGGTCTGATGGAAATGTCCAGACAACGGATCAGACCATCTATCGATTATGGCCAATATGAACCTTGTAGCTATTGCAAGGGAAAAGGACTGATGCCGTCAACAGAAATGATGGGCCTTGGTTTTTTGCGCAAACTTCGCCTGGAAACCTTAAATGACGGGATTTTAAACGTTGAAGGGATCGTGCCGGACAGGGTAGCCGATTATCTGCTGAACAAGAAGCGCAAGGAGATTCTTGATCTTGAGACAAGACGCAGTATTAACGTTAAAATCAAAGGCGATTCCGCAATGGTTCCCGGAGAGAGCCGGATTGTTTGTGAAAGGAAAAAGAACCAGATTGATCGGGTTGACCGGGTTGATAAGATTGATAAGGATAAGATTGAAAAATTGAAAAACTAATGATGATGAAAACTATGACCGATAAAAAGATTGCCGGGTCGATTAAGTTTGTCGGTATTATGGCAATAATCGTTATGCTTGTCATAACGGTTTTTGTGTTTTTACGGCTTAGGCCGGAGCAGAAAACCGGGCATGTTTCTAAAGACCCGGCAAAAAAAACCCGTATGTCTGTAAAACTCCAGCCTGTCATAGATTACAACAAGCTTGACACAGATAAAGGCCTAAAGGCGTTAACTGCAAAACGTAAGGCCGAATACGGGATTGAAGGCGGAGTTGATCTTATTGCCAAATCTGATGAACTGCTTAAAATAGGCGATTCAAATGTTTCCATGCAGGAAATTGCGAAGAAAATACACCTTAAACGGGGTGATATCATAGAAGATGATATTTTAGATGGAAACATAGGCAAGGCAGGTCGGCATGATAGTGAGCCGGATTGCGCAGGGACAAGACAGAAGGTGCAAACGTTCGGCATATATGTGGTCAAGCCGGGAGACAACATCTGGAACATACACTTTAAGTTTTTAAAAAGTTATTTTGATCATAAGGGCGTTTCTCTTTCTCCCCTTGCCGACGAACCGGACAGGGGAGGTCTTAGCTCCGGTGTAGGCAAGCTTTTGAAATTTTCTGAAGATATTGTTTATATATACAATATTAAGGAGCGCAGACTCGATACCGATATTAATCTGATCCGCCCATTGAATAAGATTGTCGTTTATAATATGGATCAGATTTTCAAGCTTTTAGATCAGATTGATTACAATAATGTAAACCGCATCCAGTTTGACGGCGAAACTCTATGGTTGCCGTCGGAGCAGTAATAAATATAATTGTAAAACAATAATCGGCAAAAATTTTAACCCTAATAAAATACAAAAAAATATTCGGACATTATGATAAGACGATATACAAGACAGGAAATGGGGAGTATCTGGACTGATGAAAATAAATATCGCACATGGCTGAAAGTCGAAATACTGGCATGCGAAGCCATGGCGGAAATCGGAAAGCTCCCTGAAGATGCAGTTGTAAATATACGGGAAAAAGCTGACTTTTCCATCCAAAGGATCGAAGAGATCGAGGCTGAGACAAAACATGATGTTATCGCTTTTCTGACAAATGTTGCGGAATATGTCGGGCCTGACTCAAGATATATTCACATGGGGATAACATCTTCCGATATTCTCGATACAAGCATGGCATATCTTTTAAGGCAGGCCGGCAAAATTATTTTGCAAGACTGCGACAATTTTTTATCGGTCATAAAAAAGAAGGCTTTTGAACATAAAAATACCGTCATGGTCGGCAGGTCTCACGGGATTCATGCGGAACCGATCACCTTCGGCCTCAAGCTTTGCGTCTGGCATGATGAGATGCGCCGGAATAAGGACAGGTTGGAGCGCGCTGTTGAGACGATAAGTTTTGGACAAATTTCAGGGGCGGTCGGCACATTCGCCAATATTCCGCCCAGTGTTGAAAAGTATGTGTGCGATAAGCTCGATCTAAAACCTGCTCCTGCTTCAACCCAGATTATTCAAAGGGACAGATATGCGGAATTTTTCTCGGTTTTGGCTATTATTGCCTCGACTGTTGAAAAAATTGCTCTTGAAGTACGGCACTTGCAAAGAACAGAGGTCCTTGAAGCGGAGGAATATTTTTCAAAAGGCCAGAAAGGTTCTTCAGCTATGCCGCATAAAAGAAATCCCGTGGGATCTGAAAACCTTTGCGGCCTTGCCCGGGTAGTACGGTCAAATGCCATGGCATCGCTGGAAAATATACCCCTGTGGCATGAACGGGATATCAGCCATTCTTCTGTAGAAAGGATTATCGCGCCGGACAGCACAATTTTGATAGATTACATGCTAAACAGGATGACAGGTATTATAAATAATCTGGCAGTATACCCCAAAAGGATGGAAGAAAACCTGAACATGTTAAACGGCCTGATCTTTTCACAGCAGATACTCCTGGCGCTTGCGGAATCCGGTGTGCCGCGTGAAGATGCTTATAAAATGGTTCAAACCCAGGCCATGCGGGTATGGGACGAAAAAATGGATTTTAAAGAGCTGATTCTCAAAGACGAAAATATCCGCCTCCATCTTGACGGGGAAAAGATTGAAGAAATATTTGACGTAAGCTATCATTTAAAGTATATCAGCGCCATTTTTGATCGGGTATTCGGCAAAGAAGCGGCTTAAAGCATATTTTACCGAAAAATCTATAACTAAAGTATACATAATGACCATCTCTAAAATTTATTCAATACGTTCAGGGTTAAAACCGGCTTCTATGGCGCTGTTGTGCATGGCGCTTGTAGTTGTTTTTCATGGCTGTAAAGGCTCTGAACTGATTGAACGTTTTAAAAAATCGGAAGATCCATACCAAAATAGCGCTTATCCGGCAGCGCTTGAGGAGTGGACCAGGGATGCGCGTTCTTACACGGGTTTTGAACTTAAATTTATCGTTTCAGCCACCTTTAAATCATTGCGGTTCAGAAACGCCTATACAGACGAATACTGCAGAATTTACAAGCTTGCCGGAAAAGATAAGGAAGCGCTGTTAAAAGACCAGAAAAACGCCGCAACCGCATACAACGATTTTGTAATGGGTGTTTATGTGCCGGACAAGTCATGGAACGATTTAAATAAAAAAAAATCTATATGGAAAATTTATCTGGCCATCGGCGAAAACAAGCGGATAGAACCTCTTGAAATCAGAAAAATAAAAAAAGCCGATGCTCTGTGCCGGCACTTCTATCCTTACATTACTCCATGGAAATCTGTTTATTTTGTGAGGTTTCCCGTCAATTTAAAGAAAGGGGATAACGCCTTGATTGATAAAAAAGGAACATCGGTCAAACTCATCATTACCAGTGTGCTCGGTTCTGCTGAAATGGTGTGGGGAAATATTTAACAGGAAATTACAAAAAAGGGGGACTATATTTTGATTGGTATCGCTTATGCAATGGGTCAAAGCGGGGCAGCGGGACAGGGGGGAGGCGGGTTCTCCGCATTTGTTCCACTTATTATCATGTTCGTTATCTTCTATTTTCTGCTTATACGGCCTCAGCAGAAAAAACAGAAAGAACATCGTAAAATGATTGACAAGCTGCAAAAGGGAGACCGCGTTGTAATAGGCGGCGGCATCCATGGCCGAATTACATCTGTAGATGAGTCCGTTATAACGGTTGAAATTGCAGAAAAAACACGTGTGAAGGTCAATCGCGCAAGCGTAGCCGCCCTTATTCAGTCCTCATAGTATATATATTATTTTTGGGGTTTTTAAAAAAAATTGAGCTGTTAATATAAATCGGCCGGTTGCGTGTTTATTTATATAGTTGCGTGTTTATTTATATACCGGTTGAATAATTTTTTGGAAGGAACGGAGCGTTGAAAAATCTTTCAAGGAGATTGGTGTTAGTACTTGCGATTATTATCGCTGCAGTTATCTATATTCTTCCCACAATCAAACCCGGTTTGTGGCCGCACAAAAAAATAAACCTGGGGCTTGATCTTCAGGGCGGCATGCATCTGGCCCTGGAAGTTGAGACGGAAAAGGCGGTCGAGGGAACTGTCGAACGTATAGCCCACGAACTCCGGGACATCCTCAGAAAAGAACATATCAGGCATGTAAGCATAGATCGGATTAAAGACAGAATGTCCGTCAAAATTCCGGAAAACAATATTGATAGTTTTGAGAGCCTGCTCGACAAAGAATTTAAGGAACTGCGGGTGCTTTCAAAATCGGTGGATAACAAAATTTTTACCATAGTTATAGATTTTCCGGACAAACAGGCTGAACATATCAAAAAACTGGCAACCGAACAGGCGATTGAAACTATAAGAAACCGTATTGACCAGTTCGGCGTAAGTGAACCTGATATACGCCGTCAGGGTGAAAAACGGATACTCATACAACTTCCCGGCGTCAAGGACGTCGACAGGGCCAAGGATCTTATAGGAAAAACCGCTCTTTTAGAGTTCAAGCTGCTAGATGATGCCCATGATCTTGATACAGCGCTTAAAGGCGATGTTCCCCCTGGAAGCGAGGTACTCTATCAGGTTAAAGAAAACCTTGAAACACAACGCGCCGTAAAGACACCCTATCTTATAAAAAAACGGACTCTCTTAACAGGCGCCTATCTTACCGACGCAAGGGTTCAGATCGATTCCCAGTATAATGAACCTTATGTTTCCATTGATTTCGATAAAAAAGGAGCCAGGATTTTTGAAAAAATTACCGAAAAGAATGTAAAAAAACGTCTTGCAATTGTTTTGGATAACAGAGTCTATTCAGCCCCGGTTATACAGGAAAAGATTGCCGGCGGATCAGCCCGTATTACGGGAAGTTTTACAGCAGAGCAAGCTCACGATCTTGCCATTATTCTTCGTGCCGGAGCTCTGCCTGCACCGGTTAAGGTCATAGAAGAACGTACAGTAGGTCCTTCTCTTGGAGCAGATTCCATAAAAAAAGGGATTTTTTCCATGTGTATCGGCGGTATTCTGGTCGTTTTGTTTATGATTATCTATTATAAGGGGTCAGGAGTTATAGCCGATTTTGCACTGATTTTAAATATGATCCTGATAGCCGGGGGATTGGCTGCATTTCAGGCCACTCTCACACTTCCGGGCATCGCGGGGATTATTCTTACCATAGGCATGGCAGTTGACGCCAATGTCCTTATATTTGAACGGATCAGGGAAGAGACAAGTCTCGGCAAAAGCCCGCGAGCCGCCGTGGATGCCGGCTATACCAGGGCAACGCTCACCATTCTTGACGCTAATGTCACAACACTTATTGCGGCGCTTGTCCTCTTTCAGTTTGGTACAGGTCCCGTCAAAGGATTTGCCGTAACTTTGAGCCTGGGCGTAATAGCCAGCCTTTTTACGGCGCTTATTGTGACGCGTCTTGTATTCGATTATCTGCTCATAAACAGGAAAATTAAGAGTTTAAGTATTTAATTTCAGTTAATAGACTGAAAAAACAAGGAACATATACATGCAATTTATAAAACCCGGCATAAACATAGATTTTATCGGTAAAAGAAAGGTTGCTTTTTATATATCCGTTGCAATGATTCTTGCCAGTATTATTACACTTGCTATACATAAGGGGCCTAAATACGGGATCGATTTTGCCGGCGGGACATTGATTCAGGTAAAGTTTTCATCTCCTGTCGGCATAGATGATATCAAATCAGGCCTTCATACCATAGGGCTTGGCAAATCATCAGTTCAGCTTTTCGGGGATTTAAAGGAAAACGAATATCTTATACGGACGGATAAATCAGTTATGACTTCAGAAGGATTTTCCAGTAAAGTGAAAAGGGCATTAAGGTCCGCTGCCGGAATTCCGGTGGAGATCCGCCGTATTGAAATGGTAGGCCCTCAGGTGGGCAAAGACTTGCGGCAAAAAGCCCTGTTTGCCATGTTTTATGCCCTGCTGTTTATCACAATATATATCTCCGGCCGATTTGAATTAAAGTGGATATTGAGCGGTGTTATGGCCGCGGCTCTCATGGGCGCCGTCTATTTTTTCTCTATTTTTAATGTCAGCATCCCCTTTCTTATTGCAGCGGCGATGGTTGTCACCCTTGTTCTATTCTGGTTTCTTAATCTGAAATACGCAATGGGCGCTATAGTGGCCCTGATACATGACGTTATAATTACCGTCGGCATTTTTTCGCTCTTTGACAAGGAGTTTACACTGCCGATTATTGCCGCTCTTTTAACAATCATCGGATATTCATTGAATGATACAATAATTGTTTTTGACCGCATTCGTGAAAATTTAAGAAAATATCATAAAAACCCTCTGGAAATTATAATAAATAAAAGTATAAATGAAACGATCAGCCGCACCTTGCTGACCTCTTTGACAACCCTTGTCGTTGTGATTTCACTGTTTGTTTTAGGGGGAGGAATCATCCACGATTTTGCCTTTGCCTTGATTGTCGGCATAATTATAGGAACGTATTCTTCAATATATGTTGCAAGCCCCATACTCATTGCCTGGCAGGAACGAAGAAAGAACAGATAAGATAAAATCTATAAATGGAAGATATTTTATCATGGTTTGCCTTGAAAAATGTCCCCGGAGTAGGGAATTATCTTTTTAAGCGGCTTATTGATCGTTTTAAGTCTCCTGAATCGGTTTTCAATGCATCAAATGAAAATCTTATACAGATAAGCGGAGTGTCGCCTCGTGTTATTTCCGCAATAAGGAAAAGGGAAATTCCTCAATGGGCAAAAAAAGAACTCGATCTTGTAATGGAAAGAGGTTACAAAATTGTAACCATGTCGGACCCGTCTTATCCCGCACTTTTGCATCAGATACCTGATCCCCCGCCATTTTTATATGTATACGGAAACCTTGACAATTCCATAACAAACATTGCCGTTGTAGGTTCCAGGAATGCAACACGGTATGGGATAGCCACAACTAAGCGGTTGTGTACAGATCTGGCATCCCTTAAATTCACAATAGCAAGCGGTATGGCAAGGGGGGTTGATACAGCCGCCCATACGGGTGCGTTAATGGGTAAAGGTAAGACAATAGCCGTGCTCGGAAGCGGTTTGGAAAAAGTTTATCCTTCTGAAAATTTGGGGCTTTTCCATAAAATTGCCGTAAACGGCGCTGTTATTTCGGAATTTCCCCTTATGGCGGAACCCGAAGCCCATAATTTCCCCATACGAAACAGGATAATCAGCGGGATATCAATAGGAACCGTTATTGTCGAAGCAGCAAAAAAGAGCGGGTCACTCATTACGGCACGTCTTGCAGCAGAGCAGAACAGAGAGGTGTTTGCCGTGCCCGGGAGTATCAATTCGTTTAAAAGCGCCGGCACACACAGCCTTATTAAACAGGGAGCCAAACTGGTTGAGCATGCCCGGGACATTGTTGAAGAGTTTTCGAATTTAATCGGATTTGATTTTGAAACAGACGGCACAAAACCGAAAGTATCGACAAACGGTTCTTTGTCTCTTGAGCCGGACGAATTGCTGGTGTTTAATGCGCTTGGCCCATATCCAGTCCATATAGACGATCTTGCCCGGAAAACTTCCATTGAACCGGGAAAGCTTTCCGGCATACTGCTTACACTTGAATTAAAGGGAAGCATACAGCAATCCCCTGGAAAATTTTTTTCAAAAGAAGTTAAAAATAACGGCTTGTAAAAGATATATTGAACAAGGAGAAGTTGTGAACAAACCACTTGTTGTTGTCGAATCGCCGACAAAAGTAAGAACCATAAAAAAATATCTGGGCAAAGGTTATAATGTCGCCGCCACGATGGGGCATATTAAAGATCTTCCCGCAAAGGAAATAGGCATCGATATTGAAGACGGTTTTAAGCCGAAATATACGAATATCTCAGGCAAACAAAAAATTATAACCTCTTTAAAAAAGGCTGCCGGTGATGCTGATGAGATCTACCTTGCGCCTGACCCCGACAGGGAGGGTGAGGCCATTGCATGGCACCCCGCGGAAATTCTGAAAAAAAAGGGGAGGAAATTTTATAGAGTTTTATTTCATGAACTGACGAACAACGCCATTATCGAGGCTATGGCTGCACCCGATACTCTGCATAAAGAAAAATATGAGGCACAGCAAGCCCGCAGGATGCTTGACAGGCTTGTCGGATATCAGATTTCTCCTCTGCTGTGGCGCAAAGTCAAAGGAGGACTAAGCGCAGGGCGTGTACAATCTGTTGCCGTAAGAATAATCTGCGACAGAGAAAGGGCTATTTTTGCGTTTGAGGCTGAAGAATACTGGTCGATTACCGCCTTTCTTGCGGGCGATTCACCCCCCCCGTTTACGGCAAAACTTGCAAAAAAGAACGGAAAAAAAATTAAAATCCCCGATGAAAAGGCAAGCAATACAATTTTGGATGAATTGTCCGGGGTCGATCTGGTCGTGGAGAAAGTTGTTAAAAAAACCGTAAAAAGAAACCCCTTGCCTCCCTTTATTACAAGTAAACTACAACAGGAAGCTATACGGAAACTTG
>JAUVKB010000165.1 GCA_030596405.1 Deltaproteobacteria bacterium | reverse complement strand
CTTGCAATTTCGTCTTTTAGAAGCTGAATTTCATCAGACTTCTGTTGAATAATCTCCAGCAACAGAGATATCGTTGGCGTTATTTCTTCATCAGGAATTAATGGTAGCTGTTTTAATAGACTCATAAAATATGCATATATCACAATTATATTGAGTTGTCTCGCATTTTTTTATTCTACCACATACTTTTTGAGAAGTTACGAATATTGTAGTCTATGAAAAGAAACAGACCAAAACCATAGAAAAAATCGTGGTGGTAAGCAGCAATGATAATACCCCAAGGGTTAATTTAAAAATAGAGTTTAATTTTGATTCATATACAATCCGGCCGGAATCATACAGCCTGCTCCGTGAACTGGGAAATGCCCTTGAAACCGAAAATATAAGCCGTAGAAATATTGCAATTAAGGGACATACGGACTCGGACGGAACAGAGCAGTATAACCTTGGGCTCAGCCTGAACAGGGCGCTGGCTGTTAAACAGTATCTGACCGCTAATTTCAATATAAGCCCCGTCAATCTCAGAATTCTTGGGTATGGCGAGGCCATGCCCCTTGTATCCAACACAACGGCTGCAAATAAACAGATCAACAGACGGGTTGAAGTACGGCTTGAAAAATAAGGAAAGCATTATGAAACAAAAAATATCCATATTTATTCTGACTTTTTTCTGCATTTCGGCACTCTCGTTTTCAGCATTTGCTTCATCAAACAGGGTTGCTCTGATTATAGGAAACAGCGCCTATAAAAGCGCGCCCCTTGCCAACCCTGCCAATGACGCAAACGATATGTCCATAGCTTTAAAACGGCTCGGCTTTGATGTAATAAAAAAGGTAAATGCTGATAAAAGGCAGATGAAAACCGCAATCAACAAGTTTTACAAAGGGCTCCGCAAGTCTGAAATCTGCCTTTTTTATTATGCGGGTCACGGTATGCAGATCGATAATGCCAATTATCTTATCCCGGTCAAATCAAATATTGAATCCGAATCAGACGTGCAATTTGAATCCATCCACGCGGGCCGTGTCCTGGGCAAGATGCGTGAGGCCGGCAACAGGCTCAATATCGTAATCCTCGATACCTGCCGCGACAACCCCTTTAAGCGAAGTTTTCGGACAGGAGCAAAGGGACTTGCCGAGATGGATGCCCCTAAGGGCTTCATAATAGTCTACGCGACCTCTACCGGCTCTCTGGCCGAAGACGGGAATGACAGGAATGGAACATACACAGGCAATCTGCTTGAAAATATCGAAAGAAGCGACCTTACCGTACAGCAGGTTTTTAATGAAACAGGGCGGGGAGTTATGGCGGAAACCGGTGACAGACAAATTCCATGGATGTCATCCACTCCGGTGGACGAGTTTTATCTTGCAGGCGGAAGCGTAATCGTTACCAAACCGCAAGCCTCTGATACAGGCAGTCTGAAGGTTAAATCTACCCCCCGGGGAGCGCAAATATACTTGAACGGAAAGAGCCGGGGCACTGCCCCAAAAACATTTTCAAACCTTTCGCCTGGAACTTATAAAGTAAAAGCTGCTCTCTCCGGTTACAATGCCGAAGAAAAAAGAATCCGTGTAAACACCGGCCGCGCTGCAATTCTTACATTTTACCTTGACCCTGTTTCGGCAGTGGGGCGTTTGTATGTGAATACCGACCCGTCCGGCGCAACAGTAAAGGCGCTGAATATCTCCCCGAAATTTTATCAGGGCATGGAGCTTGATGCCGGAACTTATAAAATTCAAGTCCTGAAAAAAGGATATATTTCAAAAACCGAGCTTGTCGATATTGCCACGGGCAAGACCTTTGATCTTTATGTGGAGCTGGAAAAAGAAAAAACAGCCTCAGCCGGAGAAAATTTTACCAACAGCATCGGCCAGGAGTTTGTATATATCAGGCCAGGTACGTTTATGATGGGGAGTCCGTCCGGTGAATCCGGCAGGGAGAGTGATGAAAAACAGCATGAAGTAACGCTTACAAAGGGATTTTATATGCAGACCACCGAGGTAACCCAGGGCCAGTGGAAGACGGTGATGGGCACTCGGCCATGGTCTGGGGAAAGTTATGTTCGTGATGCGGATAATAATCCGGCTGTTTATGTATCCTGGAATGATGCGCAGGAGTTTATCAAAAAGCTCAATCGCAGAGAAGGCAAAAATAAATACCGTCTGCCCACGGAGGCGGAGTGGGAGTATGCGTGCCGGGCCGGGAGTACGGCCAGGTTTTGTTTTGGGGACAGTGACAGTCAATTGGAGGATTATGGGTGGTATGACGAAAACGCTTGGGATGTCGGAGAAAAATATGCCCACAGAGTCGGCGCAAAAAAGCCCAATGCCTGGGGACTTTATGACATGCACGGCAATGTCTGGGAGTGGTGTCAGGACTGGTATGGAAAAAAAATATTCTTCTGGTTCCGTGACTGATCCGAAAGGGCCTTCATCGGGCTCCGACCGGGTGTCCCGCGGCGGCGGCTGGTACCACTGCGCCCGCAGCTGCCGTTCAGCGTATCGTAACTACTTTTCGCCGGGCTACCGCAGCTACTACCTGGGCTTTCGCCTTTCCAGGACGGTTTTTTAGTTTTTAGTTTTTTACCCTTTTACCTTTTGGGAGAAAAGCGGAGGCATTCACAAGATGCGTGCGAAGCGAAGCCGCAACGAATCTTGTGAATAGTGGAGCGCGGGAAGAATGAAGTGGTTGCGGCGGAAGAAAATATGCTTTGATTAACATTATTGACATGCCCTGGTCGGCATCATATAATGCCGGCATAATGATTGCTGAAAAGGAGGTATTCAATGAAAACAATAACATTAAGAGGGATTGATGATGAGACGGCAGCAACCCTGAAAAAACAGGCAAAGCAGTCACGCACAAGCGTTAACGCGACTGTATTGAACCTGATAAGAGAATCGATCGGCCTTGATAAGAAAAAACGAACAAGGATTTACAACGATCTGGATAATCTTGCCGGAGGCTGGAGCCAAGAGGATGAACAGGAGTTTAATAAAACAACGCGGCTTTTTACCAAAATAGATGAGGAACTCTGGACATGAGGCGGATTCTTATCGACACCAATATATACTCAGCCTTTAAACGTAATGTGCGGCATGTGACTGATATATTAAAAAGAGTTGATTATATCGGAATAAACACAGTGGTTCTCGGGGAACTGTACAGCGGTTTTAAGGGGGGCAAAAAAGAAGAATTAAACAAAATTGAGCTTGACCGGTTTATGGATATCCCGAGAGTTAATATTATCCTGATAGATGAAACCACCTCTGAATTTTACGCACATATTTATTTGAATTTAAAAAAAAGCGGAAAGCCTGTCCCGACAAATGACATGTGGATTGCCGCTTCCGCGCTTCAGCACGGCCTTGCCTTATTTACCCTGGATGCTCATTTCAAAAGTGTCGCCGGCCTGGTGTTGAAATAAAATTATCCTTGCCCCTCGTTCTCACTGTCCTCCGTGGGAACGCATACGGAAGATGTATAATAATAAATTGACATGAATACCTGTTCGCTTTATAAAACAAATATATATATTTTTGTTTTATAAATAATCCGACTATCCGTTTATTTCGGCATATCCGATTTGAAAAGGTATTATGTTAAAAGAAAAACTCAAAATTATCATCAAGGAATTTCACGACACCCCGCTTCCTGATCTGATTGAACGGAATCAGAAAATCGATTTTTCCATTCTTCAATCCCCTGTAAAAAAAATCATAACCATCATCGGCCCGCGGCGGGCAGGCAAAACATATTTTCTGTTTCAGATTATAAAAAAGCTGCTTGCCGGAAAAGCCGATATAACCGACATACTATATATTAATTTTGAAGATGAACGTATTTTGCCGATGAGCGCCAATGACTTTCAGCAGATTATGGATGCCTATTTTGAGCTGTACAAAGATAAACAGAGCCCGTTTATCTTTTTTGATGAGATTCAAAATATCAGCGGCTGGGAAAAATTTGCAAGAAGAATTAATGATCAGGGATACAGGGTTTTTCTTACCGGTTCAAATTCCCGGCTGCTCAGCCGTGAAATTGCAACGGAATTAAGAGGTCGTACCCTGGTGTATGAAATATTCCCCTTTTCTTTTATAGAATTTCTTGCGGCAAAGAGGGTAACCTTAAATAATAATATATTATACGGATCGGAAAGGCATCAAATACGACAACTCTTTGAAGAGTATTTTTTTACCGGAGGATATCCGGAAATTGTGTTTATAAAGGATAAAATTACAAAAAGCAGAATATTACAGGATTATTTTAACACTGTTTTTTACAAAGACCTCGTAGAGCGGTATAAAATCAAAAACAGGGAGTTGCTGAGGCATTGGTTAAATGCCTTGATCATGAACATTTCATCGCTGGTTAGCTTCAGTAAAATTGAAAACGATTTTAAATCAAGGGGCATGAAGCTTTCCCGGGCCACATTAAGCGCCTTTGCCCGATATATTGAAGATACCTTTTTTGGTTTTTTCGTAGAAATCCATTCCGAATCAATTCGAAAGCGGCAGGTAAACCCAAAGAAATTTTATCTTGTAGATCAGGGAATCCACAATTTCCTCACATTAAGTTTTGCTGAAAATAAGGGCCGTATTTTAGAAAACATGGTTTTTCTTGAATTAAAGAGAAGGGGGTTTCCTGTTTATTATTATAAAACAAAAGGAGGGCTGGAAGTCGATTTTCTGCTATAGCATGTTTCACATGACTTGATATCAAGATATTTAAAAAAACATGATTTTTTTATGAATTAATTGACATCCACCTCTTGATTTACATCAATTTCTCCATCCTCTGCCCAATACTTATTTT
>JAUVKB010000192.1 GCA_030596405.1 Deltaproteobacteria bacterium | reverse complement strand
CTAATCGCTTTTTCAAGTCCATCAAGTGAAAGCTCAAACATCGGAAAAATCTCTCGAATCGCTGTCACGCTATATGTGTATTTCCACATGTTTTCACTTATCGGGTTTAGCCATACGGAATGGGGAAAAGTTTCAGCCAACAATTTCAAACGTTCGAGACTCGGTTTTGTAGTCCGCTCTCCTATATGGATCGACCCCTCTCTGGCCATGAGTTCATAGGGCGCCATGCTGGCGTCTCCCACCAGTATCAGGCGTGTCTGCGGATCCAGCCGTGCAAAGTCTTCGACGTGGAACGGTTTTTTATACCGCGAGGGATCTTCCCAGATAACGTCATATATCGTATTGTGAAAAAAATAATTTTTAACATCCTTGAACTGGGCTCTGGCATAATTAAAAAGTGTCTGAATAACAGACACAAAAGGATCCATCGACCATCCCCCGTTATCTATGGCAAGCACTACCTTAAGGCGGTCTCTTAAGCTCCTGTCAAAAATGATTTCAATTTCACCGCCGTTTTTTATTGTCTGGTAAATACTTTCATCAATATTTATATTATCCTTTGGGCCCGAAGGTATCATATGACGCAACCGTTTCAGGGCTTCACCTATCATCGCCTGTGTAAGGGGGCCTTCACCGGAATAATCCTTATACCTTCTTTCCATGGCCACTTTTACGGCGGATTTATTTCTCGACACTCCTCCAACGCGCATGCCTCCAGGATGATATCCCGAATGGCCCACAGGAGACGTCCCCCCGGTTCCGATCCACTTGCTGCCACCATCATGGCGTCCCGTCTGTTCTTTAAGGCGCTCTTTGAAATATTCGATCAATTCTTCCGGAGTCAATTTGTTTATTTCAGACTCATCAATCCCTAAGGCATCCGCTAAAATTTTTGGATCACTTAACCATCCATTCAGCAATATCCTTGTCAATTCATCAAGTTCAACACCGTCAATGTCGGGCATTTGTGCGCCTTGAAAATGGTGTGCAAAAACCTGATCAAACAGATCGAAATACCGTTCACTTTTAACAAGGATCGCCCTGGAAGAAGTATAAAAATCGTTCAAAGAGTTGACAAGTCCGATACTTAAAGCTCTTTGAAGCGTCAAAAATGAAGTGGGGCTGACCGGAATCCCCGATTCCTTTAATTTATAAAAAAAATTGATAAACATTATTGTTCCCTGCTAAAACAGTTTGCGGCGGCTGCTGTGGTTCACAGCCCTGGAATAATCCTGGCTTTTTTTGAACAGAACGCCCAAAAACGGGACCTCGCCCTGAATCAGTTTCTTGGGTTTAAAGTCCGGATCGGTATCAAGAGCTCTTATCCAGTTTATCAGTTCCCTGGTGGCAGGTTTTTTTTCAACTGCATCAAGCTCGCGAAGCTTGTAAAACGTGGCTACAGCATTCTCCATCAGGGCCGAATCGATCTCAGGAAAGTGTACCTTTATAATTTTGCGCATCATCTTTGGATCCGGGAATGCTATATGATGAAAATTACAACGGCCTAGAAACGGATCGGACAGATCCTTTTTAGCGTTTGAGGTGATAATAATTACAGGACGATGCTTTGTCCTTACGGTTTTGTCGACCTCGATAATATCAAATTCCATCTGGTCTAAAACATCTAGCATATCATCCTGAAAATCCGTATCCGCCTTGTCTATCTCGTCGATCAAAAGGATCGTTCTTATGTCTGAAGTAAAAGCCTGCCCGATCTTTCCCATCTTCAGGTAGTCTTCAATGTTGCTTACATCCCTCACGGAATCGCCGAACCGGCTGTCGTTCAACCGTGTCAGTGTGTCATATTGATAAAGCGCTTCAATAAGCTTCATGCTCGATTTTACGTTCAACACTATCAGGGGCATTCTCAAGGACTCCGCTATTGCATGAGCAAGCATGGTTTTACCGGTGCCTGGTTCTCCCTTTAACAGAAGAGGCATCTCAAGCGCCATTGAAATATTTACTATCATGGCAAGTTCGTCATCTAATACATACCTCGTTGCTCCTGAAAATTCCTTTTTTTCATTTTTGTTATCCATGAAATTCCTCGTCAAACTATTTAACGCCTGAACAAAAACCGGATAGTTTTCGTTCAGGCGCTGTTTATTTTAGATTGTTTATTTTAAGTTGTTTCTTATATGCTTGGAAACATTTTTTGTCATTTCAAGCACTTTTACGGCATGATCAAAACTTAATGAGCCTGTGCCGCAGCTTGGCGTAATAAGAGACTGCGCCAGAATTATTGATTTGTCAATACCTAGCTTTTCAATCTTTTCGGCCTTTTCTTCCCACATGGCCACCAGTGAACCGCTTGTTTCCTTTTCAATATCTTCCGCCTTTAAAGTGGGAACAATTCCCCATGCCAGTATACGGCCTGCCTTGAAAAATCTTCTGATATGATCAGGATAAAGCATAAACCGGTCAAAAAAAGAATACGCATCAAAACTGACTATATCCGCCAAAGAGTCAAAAACCAGCGCCCAGTCGGTATTTGCGCACACATGAATACCCGCAAGGCCGCCTTCCTCGTGTACGGCTTCTATAACCTCATCAAAACAGCCTGCTATTTCTTCCCGTGATATACTTATAAGCGTAGAAGAACCGAACCCGGCAAGCGCGGGTTCATCAAAAAAAAGAATGACCGGGCACCCGAATTTTGAAAGCTGTTTTACCTGCCATCTTGCTTTAAGGGCCAGAAGTTTTACAGCCGCATCCATTATCTGATTATCATAAAAAACAGCCCTTTTATTCTGATCGGTCACTCCTGTGCCTATGGTTATCGGGCCTGTAATCTGACCCTTGACTGCAACCGGAGTATTTGAAAGTTTTTTTACCTGGTCCATAAAAACAAAAAAACCTTTGGCAGTATCTTCTTTCAGCGCAAATCTTGAGTTAAAAAGCTCTGTTTTGCCTTCAGAAACCGCCATGTATTCCTCGTAGAATTTAAGAAGTTCATCATCAAAATCGTCTTTATCAGTATCTATAAAAATTTTGTCTTTATCGATCGTAAAGCCTGGCAAGCCCGGCAGAAACTGAGCCATCATCCCTTCTTCCCTGTAAACAGGAAGCTGAACCCATAACGGTATTTCAGGTGTATATTTAAAAACTATTTTAACCGCCTCCGCATGGTCATCCACAGGAAGGCTTCCTATCAAAACCGGAAGACAGTTTGCCTGAAATCGATCCGTCATAATTTGAATATCCTTATTTATAATTTTTTTCTTTCAACTTTGTAATTACCGACAACACTAATTGTGGAATCAGAAAAAATGTTAAACAATTCAAAAGCATATAGAAACCGGTTAGCGGCCCCACATAATCGACCCAACAGCCATTCTCATATTGGAAAGCTGCTGCTGCAAAAGGGAACCCACAAATTTTAATAGTATCAGAAAAAGGGTATTTAATGAATAAGGATAAAATCGAAAAAAGAGCTCCCAGGCACAAAGCAATTGAAAAATACTTTTTTGACGCTGCAATTCTGTTTTTACCGTATGTTTTTTTACAATTAAGCACCAATGCTGTTATTTCTGTTAGCAGTATAAATATCCCGAAAAAGAATAAAATCCTGGTAATCATAAATTTACCTCTGCCGCAGGAATTTTCCGGATGCGTTTGCTATGAGTGACGTGTTTGTAAGATATTGACATTAAAATGGACCGGTGATATATTAAGTTTTAAAAGTTTCGCAAAAAAGTTAATGCCGAAACTGTATAAACAAAAAAACAGGCTTAATTATATAAAATTTGGCCGTATAAAATTTGATCGTATAAATTCAGGAGAATTTTATGTTTGGAATTGGTATGCCGGAACTTATAATTATACTTGTTATTATCCTGATTATTTTTGGCGCCGGAAAACTGCCGGAAATAGGAGCAGGCATGGGCAAGGCGATAAAAAATTTCAAAAGCGCCACCACAGAGGCTGAAAAAAAAAATAACAAGATCGAAGGGTCTGAAGGAGATGACAAGACCTGACAAGTTGAAATCATCTCTGTAAATTTTTTATAAAATTGGTTTGACCGGCAACTATCTTCTGTTTTTTCAACAAATTAAGCAAATCAGCTTCTGCATCCTGGCGCCGTATAATTATCGTTCCATTTCCTGACTAAAACG
>JAUVKB010000021.1 GCA_030596405.1 Deltaproteobacteria bacterium | reverse complement strand
ATATACTTAAATTAAGAGCCGGAAACAGAAGGGTGGAAATTGTATTGACAGCAAAAGGGGAAAAATAAAATGTCAAAAAAAGTGCTGATAATTATTATTATTGCCGGTCTGTTTTTTTTAGTCTCGACGGGGGGAGTCTTTTTTCTGCTCTGGAATAAACTGGCCTCACTTGAATCACAAAATAAAGAGGTGGTTGAGGAAGCAAGTGAACAGGAAAAAACAGACAGCATCGGGACTATTTATTCAGTAGATACATTTATAGCCAATCTTGCGAGTACGGATGGAAAACGGTACTTAAGGATCACAATGGATCTCGATTATAGTGAAAATGAGCTGGCCGAAGAATTAGAAGGCCGGCTTCCTCAGATAAGAGACAGCATTTTGATGATCCTTACAACCAAACGGTTTGAAGATGTTAACAATATAGATGGGAAAATAGCTCTGCGCAATGAAATAGTAGAGAAGCTGAATAGTTTTTTGCAAAAGGGGAGTATAAACAACATATATTTTACTGAATTTGTAATCCAGTAAAGGCAAAACAAATTATGTCCGATCAAATATTATCACAAGAAGAAATTGATGCTCTGCTTTCGGCCATGTCTGATGGAACGGTTGACCTTGAAGGAGAAAAAGCAGGTGAGGTCGAGGTTAAAAACTATGATTTGACATCGCACAGCGTTATTTTGCAGGACCAGTTTGGCGCGCTTGAAGAAGTATGGGATAAATTTGTCGGTTTGCTGTGCAAATCGCTTTCATCCGCATTTTTGAAAACGATTAACGCAGAAGTTGTATCCTCGGAAATGGTCAACTTCGGAATTTTTATGAAGGCTTTTTCCAATCCCACGAGTTTTAATATGTTTAATGTCGATCCGCTCATTGGGACTGCGTTGCTGGTAATAGAGCCGGACATTGTTTTCTCTTTGATTGACTGCATGTTCGGTGGTGAAGGGAAGCCATTGGAGCAGATACGGGAATTTACGGTAATAGAAAAAGAGATGATGAATAAATTTGTGATCGATGTGCTCAATGATTTGGATAAAGCATCCGAAGATGTCTATCCGATAAATAATTCCCTGAAAAAGACTGAAACCAAACCTGAATATGTGCATGTTATCAACCCTGATGAACCCACAATAGTTGTTGTAATAAAACTTGCAGGAGATGAATTTGAAGGAAATATGCATCTTTGCATACCCTATATTATGCTGGAACCGATTAAAGACAAGATTTCATCACTGTACCTGCGGAAGAAAGATACGGAAAATGTATGGAGTGACCTGATCAAGAATCTTCTGGATGATAGTTATGTAAATATTGTCGCCGAGATAGGCAAAAAGACGTTTGCCGTGCGCGAGTTGCTGGGTCTTGGCGTGGATGATATTATTTCTCTGGATATAGGCCCGCATGATCCTATCGCCATAAAAATTGAAGGAATTCCTAAATATACAGGTTTTCCCGGAATAGTTAAAGGAAATCGCGCCGTTGAAGTGACAAGTTTGATTAAAAATAATGGGGGAGGGGGGTAAAAAGCAGCCATGATTACAAGTGATGAAAGTGAAAAGAAAACCACAGTGAATAATATTGATTCGTCTATGACTCCCGGAATAGATGAACAAAACAAGGGGAAGAAAATTCCTTATGAATTTTCCAATATCAGCGCCAGGTCCGCAGATCAGCCGCAAGACAATATAGACATCATTCTTGACATCCCCTTAGAGATTACCGTTGAGCTGGGAAGAACTAGCATGCTGATAAACGATTTGCTTAAACTGGGGCAGGGAACTGTTGTTGAGCTTTCAAAAACAGCCGGTGAAACCCTGGATATATTGGCAAATCAAAAGTTGATTGCAAGGGGAGAAGTTGTGGTTACAAATGAGAAATACGGCGTGCGATTTACTGAAATTATAAGTCCAATGGATAGAATAGAAAAGCTAAGATGAATACAGATCCTGACATGATAACAACCATGGTGAAAATGACAGCTTCCCTGTTTCTGGTTTTAGCTTTGCTGCTGACCGTTTTCTATTTCATAAAGCGTATGCTTAAAAATGATAATGGCGGGCCCGCCGAAAAACCGATCAGGGTGCTGGCGAACAGTTGTATAGGAGTTAAAAAAAATATTTTACTGGTGGAAATTCCAGGTTGCATATTGGTTGTAGGAATTACAAACGATAGTATTTGTTGTCTGGATAAAATTAAGGATGAGAAGATACTTGATAAATTTAAAAATGTGCATGGTGAAAATGCGCCGTTTTCCTTTTCGGATCAATTAAATCGTTTGACATCCAGGTTCAAGGAGAAAAAAAACGACACCGGCAATACCGGAAGAGTGGTTGAGACTTATGAATAATCCCTCAAAATTTATTGTTTTAGTATTTATAATCTTTGTCTGGTCGGCGCCTCAGACATGTTGGGCCGATAATTCTTCGGTCGCAACGCCGTTTTTAACCATAGGGATAGATAATGCCAAAAATCCCGGGGACATTTCAGTTGTTCTGCAGATATTTTTATTGTTAACCGTACTTTCTCTGGCCCCTACAATCCTGATTATGCTGACCTCGTTTACCAGGATAGTAATTGTCTTATCTGTTCTTCGTCAAGCCATGGGAACCAATCAGATGCCTCCGAATCAGATCGTTATCGGCCTGGCGCTGTTTTTGACGTTTTTTATCATGACTCCTGTCTGGCAGAGTGTTAATCAAAACGCTCTTCAACCATATTTGGGCAAAAAGATAACTCAACAACAGGCACTTGAAAATGCATCCGGGCCCATAAGAAAATTTCTGATTAAACAGACAAGAGAGAAGGATTTGTCCTTGTTTGTCGATATCGCCGGCATTGATAAACCAAAGAGTGTTGATGATGTCCCGATCAGTGTGATTATTCCTTCTTTTATAATCAGTGAATTGAAAACCGCATTTCAGATGGCATTTTTATTGTACGTGCCGTTTTTGATTATCGATATGGTGGTGGCGAGCGTTCTTCTTTCCATGGGGATGATGATGCTGCCTCCCATCATGGTCTCTTTGCCTTTTAAAATCATGTTATTTGTTTTAACGGACGGGTGGTATCTTATTGTCGGTTCTCTTGTAAAGAGTTTTGCATGAATGTTTAACAGGAGGCGGTATATATGACTATTGAGTTTGTAACGGGATTTTTTTTTGAAGCGATAAAGATTACAATTTTACTGGCAGCGCCGGTTTTAATGTTCGGTCTTGTCGCGGGTGTTCTGGTGAGTATGTTTCAGGCCGCCACTTCGATTAATGAAATGACCATGGTATTCATACCAAAGATGTTGGCAGTAGTAATCGCCCTGCTTATTTTTTTCCCCTGGATGCTCAAAACCATCATCGATTTTACTCAAAATTTATTTATTAATTTGCCTGGTTTTATCCATTGAATATCTTAAATATTCCACTTATACAGATTCAGACATTTTTTCTGATATTTTTACGGGTAAGTTCAATTATGATATTTATCCCTGTATTTGACAGTAAAAATATACCCGTCTTATTCAAGGTGGGACTATCATTTGTAATTACCGCCATTCTTTTCCCCATACTGGAATTAAATAACATCCCTTTTATAACCGAAGCAATCCCTTTTGTTATAAGGGTAACCGGTGAAATAATTTTAGGCGTTCTTATCGGTTTTTCCGTGAAACTGACATTTGCCGGAATCCAGCTTGCAGGTCAATTGATCGGATTTCAGATGGGTTTTGCGATTGCTAATGTCATTGATCCTGTAACAAGCAGCCAGGCTTCTATTATAAGCATGTTCATGAATATTATGGCCATGTTGATGTTTTTAACTGTTAATGCCCATCATTGGTTTTTACGCGCCCTGGTTGAAAGTTTTCACATGGTTCCTCCTTTTGGTTTTCAGTTCAATGGCTCTTTAATGGAGCAGCTTACGACATTTGCGGGAGATATGTTTGTTATAGCGATTAAGGTGGGGGCTCCGGTTATAGCGGCCCTGTTGCTTACAACGGTTGCTCTGGGGTTGATTGCCAGGACCGTCCCGCAAATGAATATTTTTATCGTTGCAATGCCTATTAAGATCGTTGTGGGGTTGTTGTTTCTCGGCCTTTCTCTTCCATTTTTGTCGTCTCTTTTCAAGCAGATATTTACTGATATCGTTAAAAATATCTTTTTTCTCCTAAAAGCGATGGCCTGACCGGAGTTTATCGTGTCTCAGGATAATTTTCAGGAAAAAACCGAACAGGCGACTCCGAAACGGAGGGAGGATACCAGAAAAAAAGGGAAGGTGGCCCAGAGTAAGGAAATCCCGTCTGTTTTAATATTAATCTCCTCTTTAGGTATTTTCTTTTTTTCAGGTTCATGGATATTCTGGAATCTTTCGGACTTTATGCGGGGAATTTTCCAGAATATAGGAACCATGCACATACAAAACGTTTCTGCTGTCAGCGCTTTCTCGTTTAAAATTTTCGGGCAGGTTTTGTTAATTTTAGCCCCCTTTATGTTAACCGTTTTAATAGCGGGAATTGCGGCCAATCTTTTTCAGGTTGGTTTTTTATTTACCGGAGAGCCTCTTACACCCAAACTTTCCAAGATAGACCCTATTAAGGGGATGAAAAAGTTTTTTTCTTTAAAATCGGTTGTTGAGCTTGTCAAATCATTGATTAAGATTCTTCTTATAGGCGCCGTCACTTTTTTGACGGTTAAAGGTGAAGCCGGAAATTTTACCGCGCTTATGCATATGGAAGTCGGAAGCATCCTTTTATTTATAGGAAAAGTCGCTTTTAAAATATCTTTTTATGCCTGTCTGGTTTTGCTTGTTCTCGCTGTGCTGGACTATGCTTATCAGCGCTGGGAATATGAGAAGGATATTAAGATGACCAAACAGGAGGTTAAAGAAGAGTCAAAACAAAGGGATGGTGATCCACAGGTTAAGGCAAAGATTAGAAAAATACAGTTAGAGATGTCCCAGCGGCGAATGATGGAATCTGTTCCTGATGCTACGGTTGTTATAACGAACCCCACCAGGCTTGCTATTGCAATAAAATATGATTCAGACGATATGGCTGCTCCCAGGGTAACGGCAAAAGGCGCGGGATTTATCGCGCTTCGTATCAGAGAAATCGCTAAAGAAAATGATGTTCCCCTGGTCGAAAACAAGCCGTTGGCTCAGTCCCTTTATAAAGCAGCGGAAATAGGTGAATATATCCCGGTCAATCTTTACCGGGCGGTTGCTGAAATACTGGCATATGTTTACAGGCTGAGAGGGATGGGAACTTGACTTTAAATGGAAGAAGCAAAACCGGCGGCATGGAAAATGCATTAAAAATGCATTAAATAATTTAAAAAGATATTTTGAAACAGAAATTATGGAAACAAAAAACCAGTATTCAAACGACCTTTTTTCTTTAACAAAAAATACCGATATTATCATGGCTGTTATAGTCGTGATAATACTGCTTGTAATGGTAATACCCCTGCCCCCTCTTTTACTGGATCTGTTTTTGTCTTTTAACATAACCTTATCGTTAATAATCCTTCTGGTAGGCATGTATATTATAAGGCCGCTCGAGTTGTCCGCGTTTCCTTCCATACTTTTGCTTGCAACTCTATTCAGGCTGTCGCTCAATGTTGCTTCAACACGAATGATATTGCTTCATGGAAGTGAAGGGACTATGGCCGCGGGAAAAGTAATCGAAGCGTTTGGCGGTTTTGTCGTGGGAGGAAACTATCTGGTCGGAATTATAGTTTTTATAATTTTAGTGGTTATTAATTTTATGGTGATCACTAAAGGAGCTGGAAGAATTGCTGAAGTCGCCGCTCGATTTACCTTGGACGCAATGCCCGGAAAACAGATGAGCATCGACGCCGATCTAAATGCGGGATTAATAGATGAAATGGAAGCAAAGGCAAGACGGCATGAAATTTCACGGGAAGCGGAATATTATGGCGCAATGGACGGAGCAAATAAATTTGTCCGGGGAGACGCTATTGCAGGGATAATAATTACTCTGATCAACATTGTGGCGGGATTTGCCATAGGCGTCTTTCAAAATGGGATGAATTTTTCCGATGCCGCGCAGACTTATACTTTATTAACGGTTGGAGATGGGCTTGTCAGCCAGGTCCCTGCGCTTATCATTTCAACAGCCGCGGGTATAATAGTGAGCCGGGCCGGCTCCGAATCGAGTCTGGGCAGAGAAATAACTTCTCAGCTTATGTCGCAGCCCCGCGCTATTGCCGTTGCCTCTGCCGTTATTTTCGGCTTCGGACTGGTTCCGGGAATACCGACTATCCCTTTTACCATCCTGTCCATTCTGGCGGGAATTGTTGCATATACGGTTTTGCAGGCAAAAAAGGCCGAGTCGGAAAAAGAGGAGGAAAACAAGATTGAAGAATCCAGGGTAAGACCTCGTGAGATATTAAAGAGTCTTCCACCTTTGGATGTTTTGTCATTAGAAGTCGGCTATGGCCTTATCCCTCTAGTGGACGCGGGGCAAAACGGGGAATTATTAGATCGTATTAAATTGGTAAGGCAGCAGATTGCCAATGAGATTGGAATAATTGTTCCTTCCGTTCATATTCAGGACAACCTGCAATTAAAGCCCGGCGAATATTCTATTTTGCTGAAAGGTAATGAAGTCGCTACCGGAGAGTTGATGCCGAACTACTATCTGGCCATGAATCCGGGGAACGTTGAAGTAAAGATTGATGGCATACCTACTAAAGAGCCGACGTACGGGCTGCCTGCGTTTTGGATAAAAGAATCGGTCAAAGAAAAAGCCATGGCCGGTGGATATACCGTGGTTGATTTATCCACCGTTTTGACGACTCATTTGTCGGACGTGACAAGAAAGCATGCACATGAATTGCTTGGAAGGCAAGAAGCGCAAAAGTTATTGGACGGCATTAAAGAGTCACACCCAAAAGTTGTTGAAGAACTGGTTCCTAATATATTGCCTATAGGCGGAGTAGTAAAAGTGTTGCAGAATCTTCTGCTTGAGCAGATTCCCATCCGCGATCTGCTTACTATTTTAGAGACGTTGGCCGATTGGGCTCCGGTGACAAAAGATATTGATATATTAACGGAATATGTCCGCCAGGCGCTTTCAAGAACGATTACAAAGCTATATCAGACACCAGAGGGAGATATACCTTCAATAATGCTGGATCAGGATGTCGAAGCTGCCGTATCAGGGGCGATTAAGCATTCGGAAAATGGCAGTTTTCTTGCGCTGGAACCGGGTATCGCCCATAAAATTGTCAATAAGATTGCAGGATTTATAGAAAGATTGTCGCCGATGAAGCAACAGCCGGTTGTTTTATGTTCCGTTCAAATACGTTCACATTTCAAGAAGCTTGTAGATCGTTTTATCCCTGACCTTGTCGTTCTTTCGCACAATGATATTTTAAATAACGTAAAGATTAAATCATTAGGCACAGTGGGGCTTTCCGATGCAGATTAAAAACTTTGAAGCACAAAACATGACAGAAGCTCTTGGCATGATTAAAAAAGAATTCGGGACTGAAGCAGTGATCCTTTCCGCAAGAAATCTGAAAAAAGAGAACAAGATATTTGGGTTAAGAAGAAAACGGGTGGAGGTGACGGCAGCGATAGACACCGGTTATCCGGCTGTTGATAAAAACGTTTTTAACAATGGTTTTAAAAGTGGGATGAATTTTTATAAGAACAATGATGTAACTAAATATGGCGATACAACAAACAGAGATAGAAGCAGGGTTTCAAGAAAACGCATTTCATTTGCCGAGGTGAAAAAACTGTTCATGTTACACCAGCGGATGGTCTTTCAAGGCGTTGAAAAAGATATGGCAGTAAAATTAATATCGGAAATAAACTGTCTGTCAACATCCGATGGATTTTTTAATAATGAAAATATAAAGACATGTCTGGCCGGTATCCTTGAAAGAATGGGTTTGACTGCCGCTCCTATGGATATGAATTGTGAAAGGCAAAAGATTGCCGCTTTTATAGGCCCTACCGGAGTGGGAAAGACGACCACGGTTGCCAAACTGGCTGCTTTTGCTCAATTACATGCGAAGAAAAAGCATGTCGCCTTAATTACAATGGATAATTATCGGGCAGGAGCTGTCGATCAGCTTGGGATTTATGCAAAAATTATGAGGATCCCGATTAAGGTTGCTTCAAACGGAAAAGAGCTGAAGGAGGCGCTTGAAAAGCTGAAAGATAAAGACATGGTTTTGGTAGATACAACCGGAGTAAATCAAAGAAACGGATATCATATTAATGAATTAAAAGGTTTTTTTGACGGGATCCGATCTCTTGACATCCATCTTCTCTTGAGTGCGACAACAAAAGAAAAAGACCTTGTCGACATCATAGATAAAAACAGAGTTGTGCCTTTTAACAGGTTGATATTTACAAAGATAGATGAAAGCACAACACACGGTTTTATACTAAATCAGTTAATCCGCACAAAAATACCGGTTTCATATTTTACAAACGGCCAGCAGGTGCCTGATGATATTGAAGCAGCGACACTGGAAAAGTTGACAAACCTGATAATAGATCAGGAAGAGACAAAGGATCTTCTGCTCTGGCCGCCGGAGATACTGGCGGAAAAAATGTCGGATTTTGAAGAGATGTTGGAGGAGGCCGGCAAAAAATACGATTTTGATAATTTATCAAATAATAACGAAATTGACAAGTATTATTCATTTTCAAAGTCTTACGGCAAAATGCAAACCGGCGGTTATCGATAAAAGAGAACTGCTTCAGGAGACAGGAAATAATGGAGCAAAATGGCGTTTTAAACAATGTAATAAGTTTGAATAAAAAAATTGCTGATAAAAACCGTGCCTGTGGCAAGGAGAAAAGTCGTGGATCCAATGCAAAAGTAATTGCAATAACAAGCGGCAAAGGAGGGGTCGGAAAAACCAATATCGTTGCCAACCTTGGATTTGCGCTCAGCCGGTTAGGCAAAAAGGTTCTGATTTTTGACGCGGATTTAGGGCTGGGGAATCTTGATATTTTACTGGGACTTGCGCCGAAGTATAACCTGTCACATGTTATTATGGGTGATAAAACAGTTTCTGAAATTTTAATAAAAGGCCCCGGCGGCATAAGGATACTTCCCGCATCATCGGGTATTCAGGAACTTACACAGCTAACCGAATCACAGACGGCAAAAATATTTTCCGAACTTGAGACTTTGATGGATTCAACAGATATCTTGTTAATAGACACTGCTGCCGGCATTTCGTCCAATGTCCTGTATTTTAATTTTATAGCGCAAGAGATAGTGGTTGTTGTATCTCCTGAACCTACTTCAATCACGGATGCTTATGCCTTAATGAAGGTTCTCTCAATTAAATATTCGGAGAAAAAATTTAAGTTATTAGTCAATATGGTTGCTGACGCGCAGGAAGCGAAAGAAGTCTTCAGGCAATTAAATCTGGTTGCAGGTCAATTTTTAGATATATCGATAGAATACTTCGGGCACGTGTTGTCTGATAAAAATGTTACAAGGTGCGTAAAGTCCCAAAAGCTGATAAGTGAAATATATCCTGATTGTCAGGCAAGCAACTGCTTTAAGTCTTTAGCAAGAAAAATCAATAGTTTTCCGGCTCCATTGTCTTTAAAAGAAGAAAAAAATATATTCCAGAGAAGTATTTTAATAAATAAGCAGGATCGTGCGGAAAGCGATTAGCCGGCCATTTTTTGATTTACAAAGGGGAGAAAAAGATCGTGGAATTAGCTGAAATACAAACAGGGAATCCGTACAGAGATGTCAGCCTGTTGAGAGATCAACTGATAACTGAGCATCTTCCTTATGTTAAACGTATTGTTAACCGCATTGCGGTTCATCTTCCCGCCAACGTTGTAGATACGGATGATTTGGTTAATGCGGGTATTATCTGATTGATCCAGGCCGTTGAAAGGTATGATGCCACAAGGGACAACAAGTTGATTACTTATGCCGCATTCAGAATAAAGGGCGCGGTTCTCAGCGAACTGCGTTCCAGAGATTTTATTTCCAGATCAAACAGAAAAAAAGTTCGCGAGATGGAAAAGGCGTGTTTGAAACTTGAAAAAGAATTAGGCAGAGAAGTTGAAGGCGTCGAAGTGGCGGAAGAATTAGGGATAGGGCTGGATCAATATTATGATATAAAAAAAATATCGGGCATATCATTTATTAGTTTCGATGATATCGGGTGCTCATCAAACAGGGAAAAAGAGAAGATTATAGATTGTTTGGCGGATAACTGCGCCGGTTATTCTGACGATCCTTTCACATTAATACGGCTCAAGGAAATACAAACTGTTGTGGCAAAGGCCATTGAAGAATTGCCGGAGAAAGAAAAGATGGTGGTTTCATTGTATTATATGGATGAATTAACAATGAAAGAGATAGGAAATGTCCTGAATATCACCGAATCAAGGGTTTCCCAGATTCATTCACGCGCAATCATTCATATCCGGGAAAAGTTGAGAGACAAAAAAATGTTGGAGGATTAATGCAATCGTCTATTTACTGCTCGAACTGTTTGCCGGAAATATTGTACTCGTCCGGCATGTGATACAAAGGAGGAAATGGTTATGGTTGAGAAGATAAATATGTCGACAATACCTTCGATTTCCAGCGCTAATGCCGTCAGCCGGGCGGGGCACAGAAATAAAAAGAGAGATCAGGCTCAACAATATCATGAAGATAACGAGAAAAATAAAAAAGAGGAAAAAACCGCCAATGAAAATAAGAGGGATGCGCGCGGCTGGGTTCATGGAGGGGCGATAGACATACTTGCTTAGGGCCCGGGAAAAAATAGAGAGGAGTTTTAAATGGAATATTTTACGACGGATATCTGGAAGGCAATTCAAAATGTAATGGCTTTATGCCTTTGCTTTATCATTATTTTATACTTGGTCAAAAATAAAATTAAAGAAAATCCGGAAATTACGAATAAAATCAAAAATGGTATCGGATTGAAGGGATGTGTTGACAAGGAAGAAGATAAAAACCGGAAAAATCCTTATTTATCGGATGAATCGATTTGTGTGCTGAAGTATTTTAGTTCAACACAAAAAAATATTGAACAAAATAACGATTTGGATGACGAACCGTATAATGAGGTCATAAGGTTGGCGGGATTGGGCATGAGCGTAAAAGAGATATATGAAAAAGTGAGAATATCTGTAAGTGAAATAGAACTTGTTTTAAAATATAAGGGGTTGGGCCTCAGTTCTTTCGGGAAAAGTTGATATGGGACATTTTAACTTGCTGCTGATGATTTTGCAGGCAGGCCGAACAGATCAGACAGAATTAGCAGGGGCAAAAATTGCCTATCTGGTCTCTATTCAAAAATGCCTGCTTCTTACGCTCCTGCGTGGGAAAGCATAAAACAGGGGCGGCCGGCCTGGCATGAATGTTGCTTTTTGTAGTTTATAAAGAATTTGTGATTCGTAATTGCACGGACATCGAAAATATCGGGGGTATGGAATATGGATGCAGGGCTGTATACAGTTGCTTTTTCCGCGATAAAACAGCAGATGAGACTAGATGTTATCGCAAACAATCTTGCAAATATTAACACCTCAGGTTTTAAGGCGGATATGTCGGATTGCCTGGTTTCAGATCCTGCAAAATTTGATCAGAAGATTGCATTAGATTCAGGAAAACAGGCTGAATCTATGATTGACTTTACTCAGGGCAATATCAAAAGCACGGGAAATGCTTTAGACCTGGCCTTAAGCGGAGGCGGCTTCTTCTGTATTGAGACTCCTGATGGAATTCAATATACCAGAAAAGGAAACTTTACCCTCAACAAAGAAGGCATACTGGTTACCCAGGAAGGTTTGCCGGTTTTGGGTGATGGAGGCAAAATATCTATCGACGGTTTGAATGTCGTGGTTGACGATAAAGGTAATATTCTTGTGGATGAAGACCTGGCCGGCAAGATAAAACTGGTTGATTTTTCCGACCCTTCCAGGTTGGCAAAGGCAGGCGATAGTCTGTTTGCGCCGGTTGGCTCCGATGTTGCCGAAGCAGAGGCTAAAGACGTAACAGTACGTCAGGGGTTTCTTGAAAGATCAAATGTTAACGCCGTAAAGGTAATGACGGAGATGATCGAGGCGCTAAGGGGGTACGAATCGTATCAAAAAGTTATGCAATCGATGAATGACGTTACCTTGAAAACAATCAATGATGTTGGAAGATTGGCATAAAAATTAACGCTCAACAATTGTAGAAGCGGATTAAAGTCCGCCTGTAATTAATAAGGCAAAGGAGGTTGATGGCATGTTACGGAGTTTATGGACGGCAGCTTCAGGGATGCAGGCACAGGCTTTGAATATCGATGTTATTGCCAATAATTTGGCAAATGTGAATTCAAGCGGTTTTAAAAAGAGTAGAGCCGATTTTCAGGATTTATTGTATGAAACGTTGCGTTCAGCCGGAGTTGCCTCTTCATCGGGAACCCAGGTGCCTGTCGGAATTCAGGTGGGACACGGGACAAGGGCTGCGGCGGTTCAAAAAATATTTACTCAAGGCGATTATCAATTTACTAAAAATGAACTTGATATGGCCATTGAAGGCGAGGGTTTTTTCGAGATTATCCAGCCTGATGGAGAGAGCGCATATACCAGGTCCGGGTCATTTAAGATAGATGGCGATGGACGGATCGTGACTTCAGACGGATTTCCGCTGGAACCGGAATTGACAATTCCTGCAGACAGTATGGCAGTTTCCATCGGCACTGATGGAACGATTTCGATATTACAGGCAGGCGAGACACAACCGAGCGAGATCGGAACCATTCAGCTTTCCAGGTTTGTTAATAACGCCGGATTAAGCAGTATAGGCAGAAGCCTTTTTCTTCCTACGGCATCTTCAGGAGATGCGATTACAGGGACTGCAGGCGAGGAAGAATTCGGCACTATTTCTCAAGGGTATTTAGAGATGTCCAATGTAAGCGTAGTCGATGAGATGGTAAGCATGATCGCCGCCCAGCGGGCATACGAGGTTAACAGTAAATCGATTCAGGCGGCGGATGAAATGCTTCAGATGGCCAACAATCTCAGACGATAAGACCAAACGATAAGACCAAACGATAAGATTAGACGATAAGAGATGAATAATTTTATATTTAAAACAGGAAAAGTAAAAGCATCGGCCACCGGCGTTTTTTGCTGCCTGATATTTTTGTTCCCATATGTAATTTCGGCTTATTTGTATGCCGCGACGATGGCGACCGTGCAGGTTTTTAAAAAAGCCGGAATAGACAAAGATAAAATACTGCTGGGGGAAATCGCAAAGATTGATGGCCAAGACCACAGGCTGGTTCAAAAGCTTAATTCCATTGTTCTTGGGAAAGCCCCTTTGCCCGGGAAATCGCGCCGCATTGACGGCAGACATATAAAGGTTCGTTTGAAGCAAAGCGGTATTGATCTGACGCGGATAACATTGAAATCGCCTGCGCAAATAGAAGTTTCCCGTAATTTTATCGATATACCGAAAGATAAAATAGAAAAAGTGGTTTTGGATTATATTTACAGAAAAATTCCCTGGGAAAGGGACAAAGTAAAGGTCGGCAACATTAAAATAAATTCCGGCGTCAGGCTGCCGAAGGGGAATGTGGCCTATAAAGTTCTTCCTCCTGATAATACGGATTTTTTAGGCACTGTACCGATGTCTGTCGTTTTCCAGGTGGATGGAAAGTTCTGCAGGAAGGTATGGGCATTTGTAAATATTGAGGTATTGACGGAAGTGGTTGTCGCTAAAAGACCGATTGGAAGGTATCACATAATATCGGAAGATGATCTCTGTTTGCAAAAAATGGATTTGGCAAAATTGTCGTCAAATATAATTACAGATATTGAAGACGTTCTGGGTAAAAGAGTTAAAAGAGCGATTAAGGCCAAAACGGTTTTAAGGACGGATCTTGTTGAACTTTCTCCGCTGGTCAAGCGCGGGGACATTGTTTTGATAATCGCTGAAACTGAAGGCTTAAGGATTACCGCACTTGGAGAAGTTAAGGAAAAAGGCCGTAAGGGAGAAAGAATCCGTGTTGCGAATCTTGACTCCAAAGAGAAAATATACGCGCGCGTTGTGAATTCAAACACGGTAAAGGTCGATTTTTGAAATAAATGACTAAGGGGACAGGAAAAAGTGTATCGAGAAAATAAAGGACTGTTGAATTTGTTGACGCTCGGATGTTTTTCTTCCTTCCTTTTTATAGTTTTGTCAGGCTGCGCCACCGGACAAATAGATGCAAAGGCCGTAGAATACACAGAAGTTCAGGAGCAAACAGCCAAGGCGCAGGATTTGCAGGGCAAAGAAGGAGCAAATCAGGCGGAAAAGCCGGTGGAGAAACCGGTGGAGAAATATGTTGATTTTAAAATTAATAAGGAACCTCAAATAAGGTCTCAGGCAAGACCTCAAATAAAATATGACGGCTCTCTCTGGAGGGAAAGCGGCCTTTTAAGCGATTTGTTTATAAATCCAAAAGCCAGGAGGATAGGAGATATTGTTACGATTAAAATAGTGGAATCATCTACGGCTTCTAATAAGGCATCCACACAGACCGGCAGATCGTCCTCTATATCCGGGGGCATAGACAGCCTGTTCGGCATTGAAAAAGAATTTGAAGATGCTTCCCATTTTAATCCTTTTGCCAGCATAAAAAGTGATTTGACAAGCTCTTTTAACGGATCAGGGACGACCACAAGGAGTGGAGACTTGACCGCGTATATTACCACCAGAGTTACAGGCGTGCTGCCCAACGGAAATCTGATGATCACGGGATCACGGGAGGTAACGGTAAACAACGAAAGACAATATATATCCATATCCGGGATTATACGGCCGCGGGATATCTCTCCGCAAAATATTATTCTGTCAACGTATATTTCCGACGCCAGGATTGCATACAGCGGCAAGGGAGTAATTAATGACCGCCAGCGGCCGGGGTGGCTGGCAAGAGTGATTGATACAATCTGGCCGTTTTAATAAATTTTTAAACGATTTTATGAGTACTCTATTTATGGCAACTAATTTTATTATAGCGTTAATGAAAAAAATATACCGATTTTTAATGGTTGAAAATATGATTGTGAGGTTCGGTATAACATCGGCTATACTGATTATTTTAGCTGCGAATGTTCATGCTGCCCGTATTAAGGATATAGTGGATATTAAAGGGGTGCGCCAGAACCATCTGGTAGGATATGGACTTATCGTAGGGCTGGACGGGACAGGCGACGACAGCGATTTGGAATTTACCGTCCAATCTATGGCAAGTATGCTGGAAAAAATGGGGATGACGGTTGATCCTGAAGATATAGATGTTGATAACGTCGCCGCCGTGATAGTCACCGCGGACTTGCCCCCGTTTGCGAAAGAGGGCGGCAGGGTTGACGTGATGGTAAGTTCAATAGGCGATGCGGAAAATCTTCAGGGGGGGACATTGCTGTTTACTCCTCTTAGAGCTGCGGATGGGCAGGTCTATGCTGTCGCCCAGGGTCCGGTCAGCACCGGCGGATTTTCCGCCGGAGGGTCGGGGGGTAGCGTCAAGAAGAATTTTCCGACCGTGGGGCGCGTTGTTAACGGCGCTTTGATAGAAAAAGAAGTGGTTACGGATTTTGCGCAAAAGAAATCATTATTTTTGACTTTGCACAATCCTGATTTTACCACTGCATCTCGAGTGTCGGAAGCAATAAATACCGCGTTATATGACCATTTGGCCCAGACCCTGGACGCGGGAACTATAGAGGTAAAGATTTCCGACAGGTATTCGGCAAATATTGTTGAATTGATTACGATAATAGAAAAGCTGGGGGTTACACCTGATTTATCTGCAAAAGTTGTGATTAATGAGCGGACCGGAACGGTGGTCATGGGTGAAAATGTCAGAATTTCTACCGTAGCTATTGCTCATGGCAATTTAAGTATCCAGATAAAGGAGTCTCAAGATGTTTCTCAACCTCTTCCTTTTTCACAGGGCGAGACTGTGACGACGCCGGATACGGAAATTTCAGTAACGGAAGAAAAAAATAATCTTTTCCTGGTGAAATCCGGAATAAGTATCAGTGACCTGGTAAGAGCTTTGAACGCACTCGGTGTTTCTCCACGTGATTTAATCTCAATTTTTCAGGCCATCAAAGCAGCCGGCGCCATGCAGGCAACATTGGAGATAATATAATGTCGGATATAATTTCATTGTCAACAATACCTGTTAATTTTATTAATATGACCAACAGGATCAACAGAGTGCAAAATTTATCCGAATCTGAAAAAAGTTTTTCTTCAGGAAAAAATGAAGCTGAGCTTAAAAATACATGCGCTGAACTGGAGTCGCTTTTTATATATCAGCTTATTAAAGAGATGCGCGCCACCATCCCGAAATCAGGATTCATAAATGGAGGAAAGGCTGAAGAAATTTATACCTCCATGCTTGATTCTCAAATGGCGAAACAATTATCTTTAAACGGCGGGATAGGTCTTTCTTCGATTCTTTATGAACAACTTTGCAGCAAACAGGAAGATTGTGAACACCCGGATGATGAAAAAAAGGATGATGAAAAAAAGCCGGAATAATATTTATAATAATTAAAGTTT
>JAUVKB010000048.1 GCA_030596405.1 Deltaproteobacteria bacterium | reverse complement strand
TCTCCGCTGTCGTATTTTTCAGTAACCGTATTATAATCACGAACAAAAATAGTTTCGATTTTACCTTCTTTCAGTCTGGCTTTAAAAAGGACAAGACAGTGCAGGCAGCAAAAAGAATATTCGCCGGAAGGGACGTCTTTTGTCCCTTTGGTTACCTGGACTGTAAATTTTGTCTCGCTTTTTTGCGCGTCCATTCCGCACATGATACACCGCTCAAATGCAGATGCCGCAGAAACCGTAAATAGAAAAAAGATAAAAGATGCGGCCAAAGTCAGAGTTCTTTTGCTGTTCATAATAGTTTATCCTTAATGTTGTTAATTGTTAAAGCACTGTAAACAGATGAATAGATAAAATAATAAACCCTCCCGCAAATATAAAACCGGACCATTTGAGCAATGTTGTCATTTTTTTGTCTAAAATGTAATTAACATCTTTGTAACCGGACAAAGAGACAATCCAGAAATAGATAAGCAAGAGGACAAGGCCGGCAAAGATCATGGCAAAAGATAAAAGAGCGTCCCATACTTCCTGGCACAGGCAAAAAATGCAGTGATGAAATGGAAGATGGAGAAAAAGCGGGCTTATCTTGGTCTGAAGAGCAATAATAAAAACAATAAAAAGGAAGATAATGACCACTGTATCTAAGAGCATCACCGATTTTTTGCCGAACCACCAGCATTTGTCCGTTGTTCCGTTTTTTTTTTGAATTTTTTTCCGGGCAATTAGAAAGTATACTGTTTGGGTCAATATAAATATCGCCAGAACATAAAAGATGATGGTCCAAAGCCAGGTCGATTCGGTAACAACCTGGAGAATATCATCTCTGGGGACATCGAACAGGGACGTGCAGCAGGAAACCTGGCGTGGAGGAGTTGAAAAGAAAAAACAGATGTCAAGGACTGTTTCAATAACTATTAATGTGCCCAAAGGCGCAAGGGCAGCCAGTTTTTGTTTCATAAAGGGCTGGGTCGCCACTTGACGGTCAAGCAGGTTTAAAATTAGCCAATACCCGTAAAGAGCAGGCAGAACCAGTTTAAGGCTGCTTGCAATATAGGAAACAGGAGCGTCGACGTTGTGCACTCCTACCAGGCACATTGCGCCGGGAATCGATTTGATCATGCTCTGAAGGGATAGAAACCAGAGAGGGATCATCAAAAGACGTAATAAAAAGCCGAGGGTTACTACGGTAATGATCAGATAGACATTTTTTTCTAAAGCGTATTGTTTTTCCGCCGGGTTATTGATATCCCAGTTTTTCCAGATATAAAAACCGTTCAGCGCGGCAATAAGCCCGACAAAAAGGGAAAGAAGTGAGCAAACAAGATATGTGGTGATATAATTATTTAAAATCATTATAATAATACTGTTTGCGTAAAATTAATTTATTAAATAATATTTTTATCAGGGATAAAAGTCAATTAAAATGTGCAACAAATCGGAAACAAGGGTATTTATGAAATTTTTCATGCGGTTTTTCATCCTGTTTATTTCGTTTATTTATTTGGCGCAACCGGAAAACATTTTTGCTCAAAGGGGGAATCAGCATGAAAATTTTTTAAAAAAGGATGATGCTGTATTATTGACCGATCCGGACGGCAAAATTATTCTTTCGAAAAATGCCGGCAAAAAACTGATACCGGCATCCACGTTAAAGATACTTACCTGTCTTGCGGCTTTTCATTGCCTTGGTGAGAATTTCAGATTCCGGACTGAATTTTATCTTGACAACAATTCCAACCTTAAGATTAAGGGATATGGCGATCCTCTTTTAATGTCGGAGTGCTTGATAAAAATTGCTGAAGTTCTTGGTGAAAGATTGGGCAAGGAAACCGGTAAAATAAAGAGTATTGTTTTGGACAGTTCGTTTTTTGCATATCCGATTGTAATCTCAGGCATATCTTCTTCATTTGAGCCGTATGACGCCCCAAACGGCGCTTTGTGCGTAAATTTCAACACGGTCTGTTTTAAAAAATCCGACAATTTTAAAAAATCCGACAATTTTAAAAAACCTGGCAATTTTAAAAAACCTGGCGGGACACCTGACCGGAAATATGTCAGCGCTGAGCCCCAGACGCCGCTTTTGCCGTTTATACAAGAGAGGATTCGCAAGTCAGGTCTTAGCCGTGGCAGGATTGTTCTTTCCCGGCAAGGCAATGAATGCACCCTTTATGCAGGACGTCTTTTAAATTATTTTTTAAAAGGGCAGGGGATTAAAACAGATGTCGGTACAAATGACAGTATAGTTACGGGAAATATTAACAAAGAGACCGACAGGCTTGTATATACATACGTTTCCATGTTTTCACTTGAGCAGGTCGTAAAAAAACTTTTTGAATATTCAAACAATTTCATGGCAAATCAATTGCTTCTGGCAACAGGCGCACAAGTTTACGGACCGCCGGCAACGATCAAAAAGGGCGTTGATGCAGTTTTGGATTACACAAAAAATATGTTAAAAATAGAGGATATAGTTTTTGTTGAGGGATCGGGGATATCAAGACAAAATACTGTTTCGGCAAAAGCGATGGATAAAATACTCAAAGCCTTTGAGCCCTTTCATAACCTTATGCGGCATGAGGACGGAGTGTTTTTTAAAACAGGAACGCTAAAAGGTATCAGAACACGTGCGGGCTATATTGAAAACAGGAAAGGAAAGCTGTATCGTTTTGTCATTTTTATGAATACTCCGGCGGACAGCCGGGAAGAATCGATGAAACAGATTATGGATATACTCTGCGGGCTTGTGAATAGACGAGAATAAAGTCTAAATTTTTTTATATTTTGTCCTGTTATTCCCCGCTTGTTATATATGCGTATGCGCTGTGATTGTGGATCGATTCGAAATTTTCCACGCTTACAGAAAACCATGTGATATTTTTATCTTTTTTTATCTTTTTCGCAACGTCGCGCACAATATCTTCAACAAATTTCGGATTGTTGTAACCCTTTTCGGTGACGTATTTTTCGTCCCTGCGTTTCAAGACGGAATATACTTCACATGAGGCCGATGATTCCACAAGTTCGATCATGTCTTCTATCCAGATAAACTTTTTGAACCTTGTGCAGAGACGCACCTCTCCGCGCTGATTATGCGCGCCTGATTCACTGATCTCTTTTGAACATGGACAGACCGAAGATATCGGGACAATAACTTCACATAAAAGGTCGATCTTTTCGTCAGCGTTGCTGGAGCCTACAAATCTGCATGTATAGTTCATGAGTCCAGGAGACCTGCTTACCGGGGCCTTTTTTTCAATAAAATATGGAAATGTTATTTCAATATGCGCTGAAGCCGCCTTTAAATGCTTTTTCATCTGACCGAGAACCTCTGAAAATTTTTTTAAAGAGACTTCAGGACGGAACAGGTGGAGCATTTCCACAAAACGGCTCATATGTGTTCCTTTGTATTTATGAGGCAGATCAACATACATGCTTATGGATGCCACCGTATGCTGAGAACCTTTACCCCGGTCAAGAACCGTTATAGGATATAAAAGATTCTTTATTCCGACCTTGTCGATCGGCAGGTTACGATAATCGCGCTGATTCTGGACGTCTTTCATTGTTGAGCCGTGTATATTTATTTCTGAATTCAAATACATATTTGGTAAATTGGGCATAGCCTGATATTATAGACTGTCTATAAAAGGTATTCAGTCTTGACATTGCTTAACGCCCTGAAAATATTTCCCTTAATTTTTTTATTACTGTTGTATAGCTGCTTTAAAAGCGTTTTTGTTTCGCTCCGTTTGGAATTTTTTGCAGAAGGACACGGATTGACAAAGTCGGGAAAGTTAATCTCTTTTGCAAAACGCCTTATGGTATCCTCATCTGCAAAGGCAAGAGGTCTTATTATTGTGAACCGTTTTTGGAACAAGGGCTGAAAAGGGACCATCGTACTAATCTCTCCAGCATAACACATATTCAAAAACAAGGTTTCAATAATATCATCTCTGTTATGCCCGAATGCCAGCTTGTTGCAATCGAGTTCGCCCGCAATTTCAAAAAAACGTTTTCGGCGCAGTCTCGAACAGAGAAAACAGGGATTTTCCCTGTTTTCAGGGCTATGTCCTAAAATGCCGCAATTCGTGTGTTCGATCCTCAGTGTCTGCCATGTTTTTTCACAATACTTTTGAAGATCTGCGCCAAAACCGTCTTTGAAACCGGGATCGATATAAACAGGAAAAAGTGTATAATTTACAGGGACACGTTTTAGGCGTTCTTTTAAAAACCACATTAATGTGAGGCTGTCCTTGCCTCCTGATAACCCCACCGCTATTCTATCTCCTTTAGTTATCATGTCATAACGGTGTATGGCTTTGCCGATAAGTCTGTTTAATATTTTATATGTCCTGCCCGGCATAATCAGATACAAAGATAAAGCATTTTATGATTCATCTGATTCATCTGATTCATCTGGTTCATCTGGTTCATCTGATTCATTTGGCTCATTAACAGTATCTTGCGTGTTCTTTGTATCCGTATCCTTTTTGATTTTTACCTTGCCTGCCGCAATTTCCCGCAATGCAACAACAACATCTTCATTTTTGGGTGAATTTACGAGATATTCAGATCCTTCACGGATTTGTTTTACACGTTCTCCAACCATCTGAGCAAGTAAAAAGCGGTTTGATACACGTTTCAGGCAATCTTCTATTGTTATCCGTGCCATGGCAAGCCCTCCAAAATTGATAGCATCGTAAAACTCGAAATTATGACAGTTATAATATCTCTGTCAGCTCATACAACCTTTTTCCCGCCGGAGCATTCAGGACTATCTCATCTCCGGGTTTTTTCCCTATGATTGCCCTCCCAAGAGGTGAAGACACGGAAATAAGTCCGTTTTCAATATCAGATTCATCCGGCCCTACAAGTTGATATTCAATGCCTTCACCGGTATCGATATTTTCAAGAACAACAGTACAGCCGAATACCGCACAATCTTTGAGGGTTTTATCCGGATCGATTATATCTGCGTTGCCAAGTTTATATTGCAAATCTGATATTCGCGCTTCTATAAAGCCCTGCCTCTCTTTTGCAGCATCGAACTCGGCGTTTTCAGAAAGATCGCCGTGGGCGCGTGCCTCTTCAATCGCTTTGATATTCAATGGCCGTTCAACTGTTTTCAGATTATTTAGTTCCTTTTTCAGGGTTTCATAACCTTTTTTTGTGATTGGGACCCGATTCAATTTGTATACCTTTTTTATACGTTAAGCCAGTTTAACAAGCTACGGTTTAATAAACTACGATTTAACAAGCTACAGATATTTTTTTGCTAAAATTTCAGCTATTTGAATTGCATTGGTTGCAGCTCCCTTTCTGATATTGTCAGCAACGACCCACATGTTAATACCGTTTTGAATCGATTCATCGTCACGGATGCGGCCGACAAATGTCAAATCCTGTCCGCTAGCCGCGTCGGCAAGCGGATAAATGTTTTTCCCCGGGTTATCGACAACTTTAACTCCGGGGGCTTTTTCCAGGAGCAATTTTACCTCAGCGGCTGAAATATCTTTTTTTGTTTCAATATTAATAGATTCCGAATGGCTGTAAAAAACCGGCACGCGAACCGTGGTCGCTGTAACCCCGATAGTGTCATCTTCCAGAATTTTCCGGGTTTCATTGACCATTTTCATTTCCTCTTTTGTATAGCCGTTATCCTGAAACCGGTCGATGTGCGGGAGACAGTTGAATGCAATTCTGTGGGGATAAACCTTTTTTTCATAATCCAGGAAATTTATCATGGCTCTGGTCTGATCAAACAGTTCATCCACTGCCTTTTTCCCTGTGCCGGAAACAGCCTGATACGTTGAAACCACAATACGTTTTATCCCGTATTTTTTGTGTATGGGGCTTAAAGGAACAACCATCTGTATGGTCGAACAATTCGGGTTTGCAATAATCCCCTTTTTTGTATATCCCGCTATTGCATCCGGGTTGACTTCGGGAACAACAAGGGGAACATCCGGGTCCATCCGCCATGCACTTGAGTTGTCAACAACAACACAATCTTCTTTTGCGGCAAAAGGCGCATATTTTTCACTTGTGCCTCCACCGGCTGAAAAAATTGCGATATCTATACCTTTAAAAGATTTTTCGGTTAATTCTTCAACAACTACGGAATTTCCCTTAAAGTTTAGTTTGCGTCCGGCAGAGCGTGATGAAGCTAAAAATTTGACCGATTTTACCGGAAAATTTCTTTCTTCAAGGCAAAGTATCATCTGATTTCCGACAGCGCCTGTCGCGCCCGCAACAGCAATATTAAATTTTTTTTCAGGCATATTTTTTTCTACCCCCTAAAATCTATTAAAATCCGCACGATAAAAACCGATTCAGCACAAAGCGCCGGCAAATTAATAAAAGCGTTTTTTGCTCCTGATTATACAGAAGTGGCCTTGTGTTTGTCAGTTTTGTTGATCGTGGATTTATCTTTTGTTATCTTTTTGTGATGCAGTATGAAAGTGAACGGGCCTGAAGTGACATAGGCTAACGCTAAAAGAAACAGGGCAATATGCGGTTGCGCGGCAATAAAGATCAATATAAGAATGGCGGCAACCAGGACATTGAAATTCATCCGTTTAAACAGTTCCGGTTTTTTGAAACTGTCGTATTTTATTGAGCTTACCATTAGAAATGAAAGAAAATAAAGCATGACAAGGATCAATATCGGCTTTGAATTTCCTGCCAGGCCTAACCCGTGGCAAAGTAAAATCGTTGTAGCGTTCATGCTGGCTGCCGCAGGTATCGGAAGACCGACAAAATGATCGCTGCTGATAGTGCCTGACTGGGTATTGAAACGCGCCAGGCGCAGGGCTCCGCACGTCATGAAAAGGAACGCGGCAAGCCATCCTATCCGTCCAAGGGGTTTAAGCGCCCACAAATACATCATAACGCCCGGCGCAAGACCAAAAGAAACAAGATCTGCAAGAGAATCATATTCAACGCCGAATTTGCTCGTAGTGTTGGTTGCCCTGGCTATTTTTCCGTCTAAAGCATCAAACACCACTGCGATTACAATAGATATTGCCGCTGCAATAAAATTGCCGTTTATCGAAGATATAAGCGCATAAAATCCGCAAAAAATATTTAAAGACGTAAAAATATTAGGCAGAATGTATATTCCCCGGCGGAGATTTTTTTTCTCGAATCTTTTTTTTGTTTTCATGTCAAATACCCCAGAACAGAAGCACCGGCCTTTACTTTATCTCCAATATTTACATCAAGTTTTGTATTTATCGGCATATAAATATCTACCCGTGACCCAAAGCATATCATGCCGAATCGTTGCCCGCGAACAACACTGTCTCCTTCCTGGACTTTGCATATGATTCGTCTTGCAATTAATCCGGCAATCTGAACGATGCACATTTTTTCCCCTTCTTCGGTCTCAAGAAAAACCACATTATGTTCATTCTCTTTTGATGCCTTGTCCAGATTTGCAGAAAAAAACTTTCCAGGGTAGTAGTCGATTTTTTTTATTTTTCCCTTTGACGGGATACGATTAACATGAACATTAAAGACCGACATAAAAATACTTATTTTTATGCAGGTCTCTTTAATAAAGGGACTGTCTGCTGTTTTGTCCAGAGCGACAATTTTGCCGTCCGCCGGAGATACCACAGCGCTAATATTATTAGAAACAACCCTGTCCGGATCTCTAAAAAAATAACATATAAAAAAGGTCGCTGCAAGACCGATCAGAGCAAGAACGGTAAGTCCTAACAGAGCAAATACCCCGGTTGCAAAAGCTGAAGCAAATATTACAGGGTATCCGGGTCTTGCAACTGGAAAGGCTGTTTCGCTCTGCGGGTCCGGCAGGGAAAATTTATCCGATTTATTCATTTGATTTATTTATTCGGCAAATCCAAATAATTTTATGGTTATATAAAAATTACTATAATATCAATTTCAACATGATATTGTCAACAACAAGATTAAGCGGCGCTTGAGCAGGTTTTTACGAAACCCTCAAATTTAATTGTGCGTCGGATTTTCGTATATAATTCGGGACCAGGCTGTCAATATCATCGGCGTCATTTTTTTTAAATCTATTCATGCTGAGGCACGCAACAGTTGATGCTTGAATTGTATTTCTGCAAGATGGAGCAAAATGTGCAAGTTCGCCTATTTTATCAATAATAAGTTTTTGATAAAGAAAAGCTCCGTTTCCGATAAATATACAGCGCTCGCTTATACCGCAAACGGCTTTTTCCGGTGATAACACCTTTTCTTTTGATTCCTTTTCTAAGATGCCGTCAATAAACCTGTACTGCGAACTGTAAACTTCCTTTTTCCGTGCATCCAGCAGAGGACAGACAAGATATGATGAAAAATCAAATGTCTGTAATGCAAGGGCATCGAGACTCGACACTGCCACAACCGGTTTGCCTGATGCCGCCGCAAGCCCTTTTACAGAGCTTATTCCTATCCTCAGTCCGGTAAAACTTCCAGGCCCCACAGTCGTTGCGAATCCGTCCACGTCTGATACGGCAAGCCCTGACATATTAATGACCGTATCTATCATTCCCATTATGTGTTTAGAATGGGTTTGTCCGGTGACAAGAGTCAATTCCGCCAGTAAAGAATCTTCATCAACAACTGCAACGCTACAGCTTTTTGCACTGGTATCAACTGCAAGTATCCGCATTATTTAAAATAATTATTTCCGTTCATTAAAATGGCGCAGGACTATTCAAATGCGATAGACAGGACTTCGTCCATGTTTTTTACAGGAATAAACTTAATTTCCTTTTTAATGTTCGCTGGAATTTCAACAAGGTCTTTTTTATTTTTTTCCGGAATTATAATCGTGTGAATTCCCCCCCTTAAAGCGCCCAATGCTTTTTCCTTTAAACCGCCTATAGGAAGAACCCTTCCTCTGAGTGTGATTTCACCGGTCATTGCAACGTCCTTATTTACCGGTTTTTTCATCAACGCCGATATAATGGCGGTGGCCATGGCGATGCCTGCGGAAGGCCCGTCCTTGGGTATTGCGCCAGCTGGAACGTGGATATGTACATCCGTGTTCTCGAGTGAGCTTTTTTTAACGCCAAAAGAACGAAAATTTGCTTTGGCATAACTTATGGCGGCGCGTGCAGACTCCTGCATGACATCTCCAAGCTGACCGGTTACAATCAGCTCACCCTTGCCCCCGATTAAAGATGTTTCTATATACAGAACCTCGCCACCGCTTTCCGTCCATGCTAATCCGGTGGACAAACCGACCTGGCTCTTTTCCTTGTCCATCTCGGGAAGATATTTTGGAACGCCCAGATATGTTTGCAGGTTGGATTTAGTAACCTGAAAATGTCCTTTTTCTCCCTCGGCTATTTTACGGGCCACCTTCCTGCAAATGCTTCCAATTTCCCGTTCAAGGCTTCTTACACCGGCTTCGCATGTGTATTCACTTATTGTCTGGAGCATTGCGCCGGAGCTGATGGAAAAGGTCTTTCGGCTCAAGCCGTTCTCTTTTATCTGACGCGGGAGAAGAAATTTTTCAGCTATTACTTTTTTTTCCTCTTCCGAATAGCCGGAAAGTGTAATCAGTTCCATCCTGTCAAGAAGTGCGTGCGGTATGGTATCCGTCAAGTTGGCTGTGAGGATAAACATAACATTGGAAAGATCAAACGGCAGGTTAAGGTAGTGATCGCTGTATTCTGAATTCTGCTCCGGATCAAGCGCCTCTAAAAGCGCCGATGAAGGATCGCCCCGGAAGTCTGAGCCGAGCTTGTCTATTTCATCCATCATAAAGACCGGATTGTTTGTGCCGCACTGTTTCAGGCTTTGTAATATGCGCCCGGGCATGGCGCCGATATAGGTGCGGCGATGGCCTCTTATCTCCGCTTCATCCCGAATGCCGCCCAGAGAAATTCTTACAAACTTTCGTTTCATAGCGCGGGAAATCGCTCGCCCAAGAGATGTTTTTCCAACGCCGGGCGGGCCTACAAAACAGAGAATAGGGCCTTTCGAGTCAGGGTTAAGCTTGCGGACACTAAGGTATTCGAGTATACGGTCTTTTATCTTGTCAAGACCATAGTGGTCTTTGTCAAGAACCTTTTTTGCATTTTTAATATTAATTATATCTTTTGTTTTTTTGCTCCAGGGCATATCAACCAGCCAGTCCATATATGTCCGTATAACGGAAGATTCTGCTGAGTCGGGATGCATCTGTTCAAGGCGTTTAAGCTGTTTTTCCGCCTCTTTTTTTGCCTCCCCGCTCATTTTTGCCAGTTTGATCTTTTTTTTGTATTCTTCTATCTCTTCTGATCTTTCATCAAACTCACCGAGTTCCTTGTGAATCGCTCTTACCTGTTCTCTCAGGAAATAGTCCCGCTGGCTTTTTGAAATTTCATCCTTTACATTGGAATGGATCTTTGCCTGCATTGCCGAGAGTTCAACTTCACGTGTCAGCATCTGGTTAACTTTTTTGAGACGGTCCGTTGGATCGACCAGCTCCAGCAGAACCTGGGACTCCTCAATTTTCAATCTTAGATTTGAGGCCACCAGGTCTGCAAGCTTGCCCGGTTCTTCTATGCTTTCCAGGACGGTGCCGACGTCGTCGCTGAAATCCCCGCGAAACGCCAGAATTTTTTCAGAATCTTCCCGTACATTCCGCATCAGGGCTTTTAATTCCAGATCTGTGTTTTTGACAGGTTCTTCCACGATTTTTTCTATTTTAACACGATACCACGATTTTTTGCGGGTAAAACGGACAATTTTTGCTTTACAAATACCTTGCACCAGGGCCTTGAGGCGGCCGTCAGGAAGTTTTAAGATGCGAAGCACCCGGCATGCCGTGCCGAATTTATAAATATCATCAGGCTTTGGATCTTCAGTGGTTGAGTCTTTTTGTGTGGCGACAAATAAAAACCTGTCTTTTGCCACAGCTTCTTCCACGGCGCGCACCGATTTTTCACGCCCGACAAAAAGAGGAATCAGCATATCCGTAAAAACGACAACATCGCGTATCGGCATCAAAGGGATAATGGTCGGCACATGCTCCTCCCTGTCACTCTCTTCAATGATGCTTATAAGATTATCTTTATCAGTTTCACCCATTGTTTCTCCTGTTTTGATTAAAAGCCTTTTAGAACAGCAAACAAATTCATAAAATATCCGATTTAAACATAATATTATAAGACATTATTTTCCTTTGACAATATCAATCTTGATTTTTTTGTAAAACAGATTTATTAAATCGTTTTCTGCGGTCTTTTGCGGCTTTTAGTGTTTTAAATTTCAGGGGCGGTACATAAATTATGTATAATTACTTAATAGAAATAATGATTTTTGTATTCGGTATGTGTATCGGCAGTTTTATGAATGTATGTATTTACAGGCTGCCTGCTTTAAAATCAATAGTTCATCCACGTTCAATGTGTTTAAATTGTGGAAATTTTATACGATTTTACGACAATATCCCTTTAATAAGCTATTTGCTGCTTAAAGGGCGCTGCCGTGATTGCAATACCCATATTTCCGTCCGTTACCCCTTGGTTGAAATTATAAGCGGGTTTTTTGCGCTCTGTGTTTTCATCAAATTTGGTTTTAAGTTGGAAGGAGCTATTTATTTTATATTTATCGCTTCCTTGCTCGTGATTACATTTATTGATATAGATCACCAGATCATACCCGACGTCATATCGCTTCCCGGTATTCCGATCGGTTTTGCCGCATCCTTTTTCCTGCCCGAAATAACCTGGGCGGATTCGATCACAGGCATTCTGGCCGGCGGCGGGAGCCTTTTATTTGTTGCGTGGGCATACGCTATGATTGCCAAAAAAGAGGGTATGGGAGGCGGTGATATTAAACTTTTGGCAATGATCGGCGGTTTTATAGGTTTAAGAGGTGTTTTATTTACAATATTTACCGCGTCCGCCGTGGGCGCTTTAACAGGCGTTATTGTAATGCTTCGTACGCGCAAAGGGTTAAAGCTTGCTGTTCCGTTCGGCCCTTTTTTATCTATCGGCGCAATTGCTTATATCTTTTTTGGAGACAGGCTTATTTCCTGGTACTTAAATTTGCCGATATATTAGGAGACATTCATAATGGATCAAACCAATTCATATCAGCGTGCACATTCACGCAGGTCTTTTGTTATAATAATGTTTTTTATAGTTTTTTTGCTTG
>JAUVKB010000040.1 GCA_030596405.1 Deltaproteobacteria bacterium | reverse complement strand
ATACAGATAAGTTCAATAGCCCATCCGAGAATAAAACAGGTTGTATTAACCCATCAGGGTATAGGCATGTACCCTTTAATGTGGCCGACCGTGCCGAAAACCCAGGCCGCGTGTGACGAGTTTAGAAATACCGTCTATTCCAATGAGGGGATAAGGGGGTTTTATATTTCCTCAGACGACAGGGCAACGGTGCTTTATGCAGGTTTCTGGGAGGAAGGCGTCGATCTGAACTATCTGTTTAAGACCGTAAGAGCATTGGCCGCTTCGGTGGAAGATGAAAACCATAAATGCTCAATTGCCGGTTATCCGATGCTTTATGCGTGGATAAGCCATTATCGCACCCAGATATACATGATCCTTAGCGTTACGGTTTTATCGATGCTTATTCTTCTGATTTTCTATTTCAGAAGTGTCGGCGGTGTGCTTATTCCGGTTATTTCAGGTCTGGTGAGCGCCGTATGGGGGCTTGGTTTTGCAGCCGCGGTCGGGATCAGCATCGATCCCCTGCTGCTCGTTGTCCCCGTCCTTCTTTCCGCCAGGGCTCTTTCCCATTCGTGCCAGTGCCTTGAAAGGTTTCACCAGGAATTTTTAACGGCACGGAATAAGGATGAAGCAATCGTAACGGCTTATTCAGCGCTCTATCCCCCCGCGCTTCTGGCAATCATAACCGACGGTCTCGGTGTTTTAACCATTGCCATAGCCACTATCCCTTTAATGCAGAAACTGGCCTATTTTTCTTCATACTGGATTATCAGCATATTTTTGGCTGTTATGGTATTAAACCCGATTCTTATTTCATACTTTTATTCTCCCGATCCGGAAGACAGGGCTTTAAGGACAAGGGATGTAACTATTCCCCAGAGAAAGACCTTTTACAGCGTGTTCACCGACATTTTATACAGGATGTCGGGACCCAGGGCCAAATGGGTTGTCGGAGCGATTGTGCTTGTTGTAATATTCGGCGGAGGATATATATCGGTCACTCAACTTAAGGTCGGCGATTCAAGCGCAGGGGGCGCTGTATTATATCCGGATCACCCGTATAATATTGCGATGAAGAAAATGAACAATGATTTTACCGGGGCATCACGCTTGATCGTTGTTTTGGAGGGAAAAGAAAGAGAAGCGATAAAAGACATGCATACCTTGCGCACCATGGAAAAGCTGAGTCTTTTCATGAAACACAACATAGAAAACGTCGGAGGCACGCTCAGTCTTGGCGATATGGTCAACAAGATTTACAGGTTTTATCACGAAGGCTCGCCAAAGTGGGACATGGCGCCTGAATCAGGGCGGGATCTGGGGCAGATATTTTTTCAGCTCTCCGCCAACATGACGCCCGGGCAGATGGATCAGTTTGTAAGCCTGCCCGATTATACCAATTCAAATGTAACCGCGTTTTTGCGCAAGTATAATCATGCAAGCATAAAAAATGCTATCATAAAGCTGAAAGAATTTCAGGCACAAATAGACGCTGATCCTGATTCAAAGGTTCGCATCAGGCTTGCCGCCGGTATTCTGGGTATCCTTGCTGCTGTTAACGAGGAAGTGGAATGGTCCTACTGGGCCATCCTTGTAGTTATATTCTGCACTACATTTGTACTGTGTTCCTTTACCTACCGGTCATTCAAGGCTGCTTTTACACTGTTGATACCCCTGGCTGTATCCCAGGTGCTGTGCGAGCTTATAATGGTAATTATGAATATCGATTTGAATATAGACTCGCTGCCTGTCACCGCCATAGGGGTCGGAGTCGGGATCGATTATGGAATCTATTTGATGAGCAGGTTAAAAGAAGAATGCGAATCCCAAAAGGATTTTGACAAGGCCAGGATGACCGCCCTTCTTACCACAGGCAGGGTAATTATGTTTACAGCTTTAACTCTCGGTATCGGGGTAGGCTTCTGGATGTTTTCCGTTATGAAGTTTTCAGCGGAAATGGGGCTGCTGATATTTTTGCTCATGGTTTTCAACATGATCAGCGCACTGGTTTTGATACCCGCTCTTACCGGAATTTTTAAACCTGCATTTGTCAGAAAAATTGAAAAGGAGGTGATGGCCTGATCATTAAAAAGTCGGAATTAGAAAAAGCAAAAAAATATTAAAAACAGTTTTTTAAGGAGAATTTATCTTATGTTTAGAAATAGCATGTTTAGAAAGCTTGTGATGCCGGTTTTAGCGTTTGCCCTGATTGCTGCTTTTACGGTTCAAAGCGCAGACGCTAAAAACTCCAAATGGAAAGAACAGCAGCAGTCGCTTTTTGACGAGATGGGTTTAAAACCAGGAGAAACCATTGATAAAAAGGACTGGGAAAGGATAAATGAATATCTCCCGGAATCGATGGTCAGGTGGGTCAAGGATGGTGTGATTGAAATGAGAATAGGCGCGATGGAATATGATATCACCCATGATGAATCCTTGATAAAGGACAGCGCCAAAAACGCGGGAAAATATACCCTTGATGAAAAGAAAAACCTGATAGAAAAGGGATCCGGGAAACCCCCGCTATGGGTGCATGGCATGCCCTTTCCTGAAGTTGCCTGTGAAAATGATCCTGATTCGTCCAATATTAAAAAAGATTCTAACGGAGCTGCAAAATTTATTTACAACCGCCTCCTTGCCTTAAACAGGCACGGATCCGAGATGAAATACTGGAGCTGTGACTGGATCGGCTTTACAAACGGATTTGAAAGAACGATTAAAAATTACTGGGCGAGAAGCATGTACTGGTACAGGCCGGACGGGCAGGTTCCCAATCCAGGAAAATTAAGATACAGGGATTTGACGGTCGTGCTGGAGCCTTTTGATGTTGCGGGAACAGCCCAGCTTACCTTAAGACATATCGACGGCTCTGAAGATGAACTTTACGTTTATGTTCCGGCCATCAGAAGGGTTAAAAGGATGTCAGGAGCAAACAGGTCTGATCCGTACATGGGTTCTGACATATCTGTTGACGAGGGCACCTGCTGGGCAGGTCTTACCTCATCGTTTAAATGGATATTTGTCGAGGAACGGAACGCATTGTTTTTAATGACCGAATGGAATACAAAGCATCCGCTTAAAATGCGTCTTCTTCCAAACGGCAAGACCTGGCAGAGCCCTGTCGATGAAGAGGCCATGCGCGTGCAGTGGGAAGACGGCGACGCGTGGAAGGAAAGTGGGCTTGCTCCCTGGGGGCCGGCCAATATGGTGTTTGTTCCAAGAAAGATGTACGTCATAAAGTCAGAACCCCTTGATGCTTATTATAATACCGGCAATGTGATCTACTGGGCGGACAAGGAAACTTACTGGCTTGATTACAAGATAATCTGGAACAGGGCGGACGAGTACTGGAAGACAATGATTGTGCCGCCGATGTGCAGCGACTGGGCAGGCAAGCACGGAATCCAGCACGAGCATGGTTATATGACCGTTGACGAAAAGCTGAAACATGCCACCGTAATATACCGCGGGGGAACACCAAAGGGCCTTGGCAAGATATTGTACACCGAGTTTAATAACCCGGAGGTCAACCCGAGGATGTTTACAGTGGAAAGGTTGAAAACACTGACAAAATAATCATGTTTCCGCATTGAACAAGATAAGGAACAGGATTAAGGAACAGGCAAGGAAAAGGGGAGAAAAAGATGGATAAATTTTTAAGGTTTGTTCTGCTGGGTCTGATTTGCGGATCGGTTTTTTGCGCAGACTATGCAATGGCGCTGGAAACCGATTTTCACGGACGCGTTCAGTCCACATATGTATTAAGAGATAATGACGGATTCTATCACGGGTTTATGGACAGTATGGAAGGTGTGCAGTGGAGAAACGAACTGAAATTTGAACTCACACTGAGGCCGGAATATGAGCAGTATCACACGTTTACGGTTGACAAGGTCTATCTTGCATACAGGGGCGCATATGACGCGATTTTTGATTGCAGGGAAAGCGAATATGAAAACGTAAGGGAAAAGAGTCCGGACGACTTTGAACTCGGCAAGGACGATCTTGAAACAGAAAACGATCTTCGCGAGGCTTTTGTAGATTTTAAGGCTGAAACCGACACGCAAAGCGCTGTTTTGCGGATTGGAAGACAGATAGTGCAGTGGGGCGAGGCTGACGGATTTAATGTCGTCAATATCGTAAATCCCCAGGACAACAGTGTGCTGATGTTTTTTGAGACGCCTGAAGATCTGGCAACGCCTCTGTGGATGGCGCGGCTTAATTATTCCAGGGGAAACATCGGGCCGTTTCGTGATTTCGGTCTTGAACTGCTTTTGGTCCCTGATATAAGGCCCCATCAATTCTCGGCGCTGGACGGCGACATGGACGCGCCCTATGCCTTTGGCTTTAAATATTTAAAAGCCCTTCCGTTTGAGCATTTTTTCGGTCTGTCTGTTGACAATTTTGAAGAACTGCTTCCAGGTCTGGCTTCACCATTGGGAAATGATGCGGCTATTTTCAAGGAAGACGTGCCGGACAGCGGATTTAATAACGCTGAATACGGGGCTAAACTTCAGATATCATTGGGACAGGTTGCGCATGCTTTCCATTATTATCATGGAATCCAGGACGATCCGGCCATGGATTTTTCACAGTTGCTTTCAAGGGGGACTTTGACTTTCAGGCATCCGGAGCAGGATATGTACGGTTATTCCTTTAACACCTTTGTCCGTTCGATCAATGCGATTTTCAGGGGTGAGGGGTGTCTTGTAGATAAAGTTGCTTTGCTCGATTTGACAGGGGTTACCGGAATCGATGAGGGCTGGCTGTCAAGCCACGGTTTTGGATCTACGCAGGATTTTATAGAATCTTTGATAGGTGGCGCTACAAACCTGCCTATTTCCAGTCTGGAAGGCTCAAAAGGATACGTAAAAAGAAAGGTTTATTACGGGTTGCTCGGTCTTGATGTGGACAGATTTATAAGACCGCTCAATAAAAAATGTATGATTCATACTTCATGGCAGTTTTATATGAGACATATCCATGACTGGTCATGGAACAGCAGGTACAGACCATTTCAGGAGCAAGACAATTACAGGCTTACCACTTACTGGTGGACGGACTACTGGAACGGAAGGATTCATCCGGAGATGTTTTTAATGTATGATCCTGAAGGAGTGTGGATGACAATGGCATCTGTAAAGTATACCAAAGATTACAGGTGGTATTATAAACTTACCCAGATGTCTTTCTGGGGAAATAAAGACGCGACCAGTGACTTTACACAGCCGGTTGACTTGAGACCGACAAGCGAAATTTCGTTCAGGGTCGGTTATAACTGGTAATTTGAACAATATTTTTTATTGTTGTTTTTTAATAATTTCCCCCTTGTGCAAGTTTGGGGGAAATTTTTTTGTGAGGACTTCAAATCTTTCCCGATAGCAAGTCAACATGACTTGTCTGGCGGAAAACAGGTTTTTAGCCTGATCGTTTAAAAACCTGATCGTTTAAAAAAGAGCTTACAAATTTTTTAAACTTATGATATAAAACTTATGATATAAATTAATGTAAAGTAACAGTGTGAATTATTACCAAGCTATGCTTTTTAAAAGAAGGGAGGATAAAATCATGGCAGAGAACACAGTAAAAGAGTCGACTAAAAAATGGGAGGAGGGGCTTGTTGCAAAATCACTTGCCAAGCTGCGCCTGGAAAAGAGCCCTGTTCGCAGGTACACGCCTGCAGACACTGAGGGTTTTGATTTTCTTGGAAAAGTGGGATATCCGGGTCAGTATCCGTTTACCTCAGGCAATGATCCCGTGCCAAGGTGGCAGGCTTTTGCGGCAAAGCAGGCAAGGGCATCGGCCAGACATGAGTGGGGAACAAGCAGTGCAAGTAAATACGCAGGTTTCGGGACCCCGGAAGATTACAGGGACTATCTTGTCAAGATGCACAAACTTGGCCGAAAAGGCGCGCCCAATATGGCCATGGACCTGCCCACACAGACAGGATATGATTCAGATGCAGAGTGGGCCGGAGGAGAGGTCGGACGTGTCGGTGTTGCAGTCGATTCTTTAAGAGATTTTGAAATAATTTATGAGCCGTATAGCGGTGATATGGATCTTGATAAAATCGCTTCCAACTTTACCATTAACGCCCCTGCCGCCGTAATAATTGCCATGTATGCGGCATTGGCGGAAAAACGCGGCATTCCTCTGGAAAAACTTCGCGGCACTCCCCAAAACGATATTTTAAAAGAGTATGTGGGCAGAGGTTTATATATATATCCTCCTGCTCCGGCCATGAGGCTTTTTCGGGATACCCTTGTGTTTTGCACTGAAAATATGCCCAAGTTCAACATAAACTCTATCGGAGGCTATCACATGCGTGAAGCCGGGGCCACACGGGAGCAGGATCTGGCATTCAGCATGGCAAATGGAATTGCCTATCTTCAGGCCGGAGTTGAAGCGGGCCTTGATGTTGATGCTTTTGCCCCGCGTTTTTCATTTAACGGTTTTGGCGGCAGCATGGAGATTTACAAAGAAGTCGCGTTCCATCGCGCATCAAGGAGGATATGGGCGGGATTGCTCAAGGAACGTTTTGGAGCAAAAAATCCGAGAAGCATGATGATAAGATCGATGCTCACGGCCCATATCGGTTGTTCCAGCACTACTTTACAAAGACCGCTCAACAATTTGAGCCGGACGGTAATCAGCGGTATGGCGGGAGCCATGGCTGCCAGCATACCCTTTATATTCCCGCCTTATGACGAACCTTTGGGACTTGGCCACAGCCTGGAAGCCCAGCAGTTGGCAGTCGACGCGGGTCGTATTCTTATTTATGAAGCCAAGGTGGGCGAAGTTCTTGATCCCTGGGCTGGTTCCTATTTCATGGAGTCATTGACTGATGAGATAGAGCAGGGCGCGCGGGAAGTAATGGACGAGATAGATAAGATGGGCGGTGCTGTCGTTGCTATTGAAAACGGATATATGCAAAAATCCGTGGCAAGAAGCGCTTATGAAAGGCAGAAGGATATTGAAAATCTGGATGAATTCGTAGTGGGTGTAAACTGTTTTAACGGGCCTCATGAGTTAGACGTGCAAACCGAGAGAAGCATAGAATCCGTTTATTCCCCCGAATTGATGGATACTGCTGAAGAGCGTAAAAAAGAAGGCCTTGATAAACTCAAACGGGAAAGAAACAATAAAGAAGTGGTAAAGCACCTTAAGACATTAAAACAAAGCGCACAGGATGAGAGCAAGAATCTCATGCCCGATATAATGGAGTGCGTTAAAAGTTATGCGACCTTGCAGGAGATTTGTGACACGCTAAGGGATGTATTTGGCGAATTTGAATCGGTTAGATTATAGAACAAATGAATTGACCCGGACACTTTAAGCAGGGTAACCGCTTTATAAAGCTTAAATGCGGTTACCCTGACCATTTAAGTTGTCCGTTATAAATCTTTTTACAGATCCTATTGCTTGCTTTTTTGTTTTTATTTTGCCGGACAGCCTTGCTTCTTCCACCCGGTTAAGGATTGTTCTGAATAAAGGTGAAGGGATTAGACCAAACTCGTTAATAAGATCATATCCTGTTATAAGCGGTGGTTTTAACTTTTTCTGTTTAAATTCAGAAAAAAAATCATGAATAATATTTTCTGCAAACGCCATGAATTCATCGGCGCTTTTGTTTTCTTTCCCCCTGATATCTGCAATTGCGTGCAACATTAGATCAGGGATATTGTCGCCGCATCTCATGAAAAAACGTGTTAAATTATTCCGTGTTAATTTTTTTTCCCTGTTAGCGATAAAAAGGAAAAGAGGTCTCATATGGTTGCGAATAATAAAATCGAGGTAATTTTTTTCACGGTTTGAAAATTTGAGCCTTTTGCTTGTTATCATTGCAATATCAGCGCCTTTTTTTTCATGCCCATAAAAATGCACTTTCCCCTTGTTATCAACTGTTCGTGCCGTTGGTTTCCCGATATCGTGCAACAAAATTGCACATTTCAAAAGAGCCGTTCGGCTTTCATTATCAAGAGAGCCGGTTAAATAGGAACAGGTTAAATAGGAACAGGTTAAATCGGAACCAGTTAAATCGGAACCGGTTGGACTAAAAATTATATTACAATACTCATACAGTAGTTTTTCAAGATGATAAAATGCTTTCATGGTATGCTCAAAAACATCATACCGATGATATCTGTTTTGAAGACACCCCTTTAAGCCGGCAAGTTCAGGGAATATCTCAAAAAGAAGGCCGACAGAAGCCATTTGCGACAGATAGTGATGTGATTTTTGCACCGTAAACATCTTAAAAAGTTCAGCTTTAACCCGCTCAACGGCTGAATTTCGGATAAGTTTTATATTATTGTTAATCGTGGCAACTGTTTGATGTTCAACCTCAAAACCGAGTTGTGCTCCTATCCTGTATGCCCTTATTAACCTGAGAGGATCTTTTATAAAGGACTCTTTTGAAACCATGCGGATTTTTTTGTTTGCCAGGTCATCCCGGCTGCCAAGGCAATCAATAATTTTTCCCGAAAAAAGGGAATATGCCATAGCATTAATGGTATAATCCCTGTTTCGAAGGTCGCTTTCGATAGAAGTGCCGTTTATCTGTGATATATCAAAAACAGCCCCATTTGAAACAACACGAAATATTGTCTGTTTCTGTTTTCCCAGTTCAAAAAAATGCCCGCCTGCGTGTAAAGCAAGAGCTTTTGCAGTATCTTTGGGATCTCCGAGAACGGCAATGTCATAATCAGTTGGATGCCGGCCGAGCAGAAAATCTCTTATCGCACCTCCAACAATATATGCGCCTTCTATTTCGGGAAAAATATTTGAATCAAATGGGATAATTTAACTCACCTAAAGTTTTTATATAAATAATGGGATGCCTGCTGTGTATATTTGCTCTATTTAGACGATTTATTTTAATATATCATATTTTAAATCGCTTATAGAAATAAAATCGGCCGTTGTTTGAAAAGAGGCCCCAAAAGTGCCACAGGACAGGTGTATCTTAAGACTCCTAAGTTTATAGGGAAGAATCGGAAATTAATATTTTGACGCTATTTTATTCCAAAAAAGGAAAAGTGCTTGACAAATAATAAGTGATAAGTATATTTAAAACATTAAGCTTGCCAGTACAGGAAAATCGGGACAGGAAAAATCTTAGTATATTCTTCAAGCAGTAGCCACAGAAAACTCAAATTTTCCCATAACAGTGCTATAGCCAACATAGATTCAAGCCTTTAATCACAAGCTATATTATGGTTTTCTATTGGGTTTAAAAGTTTTTTTGCGAATTAATCATAATAGATATCGCAAGTGGTTATCACCTTTCAGGGACAGAAATTTATTAAATTCTTAAATTCTCGACATAGCATTTGAAAAAAATATTAAGTTTTCGGTAAATTATTTTTATCGAAATGGAAAATATTTGTGAGCGGACTGGATTAAACAGGACAATAAAATTATATTAGCGGGGTAAATGGTTTTAATGAACATAGTTGAACTTAAAAGCAAGAAGATTAGTGAACTAACCCTAATGGCCAAAGATTTTAACATTGACGGCGCAGCCGGGATGAGGAAACAGGAGCTTATCTTTGCCCTGCTTCAGGCCCATATTGAAAAAAACGGTTCGATATTCGGTGAAGGAACGCTGGGAATATTGCCTGATGGATTCGGATTTTTAAGAGCGCCTGATTGTAATTATTTGCCGGGCCCTAACGATATCTACGTGTCACCTTCTCAGATACGCCGTTTTAATCTCAGGACAGGAGACACAATATCAGGGCAGATTCGTCAGCCAAAAGAGTCGGAACGGTATTTTGCACTGTTAAAGGTCGAAGCAGTCAATTATGAAGATCCTGAAATTGCCAGAGAGAAAATCCTTTTTGACAATCTGACGCCGCTTTATCCTGAAAAGAAAATAACACTTGAAACCAAGTCCGATAATTTTTCCACCAGGATAATGGACCTTATGACTCCGATCGGTTTTGGACAAAGAGGTCTTATTGTGTCGCCACCTAGGTCGGGAAAAACAATGCTTCTTCAATCGATTGCCAACAGCATTGACATCAATCATAAAGACGTTGTAATGTTTGTGCTTCTTATAGATGAACGCCCCGAGGAAGTTACGGATATGCAACGATCGGTAAATGCTGAAGTGATAAGCTCCACATTTGATGAAGCTTCTGAAAGACATGTTCAAGTTGCCGAGATGGTAATTGAAAAAGCAAAGCGGCTTGTAGAGCACAAAAAAGATGTGGTTATTCTTCTCGACAGTGTAACGCGACTTGCAAGAGCTTATAATGCGGTTGTTCCCCCTAGTGGGAAGCTCCTGTCAGGAGGTGTTGACTCAAATGCCCTTCAGAGACCGAAACGTTTTTTCGGCGCCGCCAGAAACATTGAAGAAGGCGGAAGCCTTACGATTATTGCGACAGCGCTTATAGATACGGGAAGCCGGATGGACGAAGTTATTTTTGAAGAATTTAAGGGCACCGGTAACATGGAGATTCAATTAGATCGGAAACTTTCCGACAAACGTATATTTCCTGCTATTGATATTAAAAAATCAGGGACCCGCAAAGAAGAACTCCTTTTGGATGCTGCCACCTTAAACCGCGTCTGGATTTTAAGAAAACTTCTTTTTTCATTAAGCCCTGTCGCCAGTTTAGAGTTTTTGCTTGAAAAAATGCAGGGAACAGCTAATAATAAAAAATTTTTAAACTCAATGAATGCATAATAAATCAAAATTTACAGGAGTTAAAATAGAATGAAAGATGGTATTCATCCTGAATATTCCAAAACAACTATAACATGTGCCTGTGGAAGTGTCATAGAGACCGGTTCAACAAAACCTGATGTTCGAGTTGAAATCTGTTCAAAGTGCCACCCCTTTTTTACCGGTAAACAAAAACTCGTAGATACTGCAGGCAGAATTGAACGTTTCCGCAAAAAATACGGGGATTTTCTAAAAAAATAGCCGGCCGATAACATTTTCCCGGTTTTTAAAAAATTCAAAACCATCAAAAAAAGTCGATTGATTCTATTTTTTGCCTTTCCATAAACGATACAATCTTACTTACTCAAAAATTGTTGCTTACTCAAAAATTGTGGGAAATTAAGCAATAAAATTCATGTATTATGTTTAACAAGCTAAAAGGGGTCGAAGATCGTTTTTTAGAGGTTGAATCGCTCTTGAGCGACCCAAAAGTCGTTCAGAACAGAGAGGCATATCAAAAATATAGCCGTGAACATGCCGATCTTAACAAAATTGTAACGGTTTTCAGGGCATACAATCAAACTATAAAAAATATAGATGACAGCAAAGAGCTTTTAAAGGATGATGATCCCGACATAAAACAGTTGGCCGGTGATGATATCGACAACCTCACCCTTAAAAAGAACGAACTGGAAAATAACCTTAAAAAACTCCTTATGCCTAGGGATCCGAACGATGAAAAAAATGTCATAATTGAAATTCGGGCCGGCACAGGCGGGGAAGAGGCCGGTCTTTTTGCCGGCGACCTTTTCAGGATGTACGGCAAATATGCTGAAAGCAAAAACTGGAAAGTAGAGATTCTAAGCCAGAATGCAACAGGTGTGGGAGGCTTTAAAGAGGTCGTTGCCATGGTTCACGGAAAGGGGGCTTACAGCCGCTTTAAATACGAAAGCGGCACCCATCGTGTTCAGCGGGTTCCGGTAACTGAAACACAGGGGAGGATACATACTTCTGCAGTTACTGTGGCGGTTTTGCCGGAAGCAGAAGATGTTGAAGTGCATATCGATCCATCTGAAATCAAGGTTGATGTTTATCGATCAACCGGCCCCGGAGGCCAGTCGGTCAATACAACCGATTCAGCAGTGCGCGTTACCCATCTTCCAACAGGCATGGTGGTTACATGCCAGGATGAAAAATCCCAGTTAAAAAATAAGAACAAGGCGATGAAAGTCTTGCGTGCCCGCCTTTTTGACAATATAACCAGGGAACAGAATGAAAAAAGATCCAAAGAGCGTAAAAACCAGATAGGAAGCGGAGACAGAAGCGAAAGAATCAGGACATATAATTTTCCTCAAGGAAGGGTAACGGATCACCGTATCGGGCTTACCGTTTACAAACTGGAAAGTATTTTACAGGGTAATATAAAAGAAATAATAGACGAGCTTGCAACATTTTATCAGGCCCAGGCGCTACAGCATGCAGAAACAGTCAATAACCGGGAAATCTCAATGGACCATTCTTAAAACCCTGAACTGGACCACCTCTTATTTTAAAACCAACCAGATAGAAAATTCAAAACTTTCAGCCGAAATACTCCTTGCAAATACCTTGAATATAGAAAGAATAGATCTTTATTTAAAGTATGACCAACCACTTAGCAATCATGAGCTGAAAAAATTCAAAACGTTAATAAAAAGACGGATTAACAGGGAGCCGGTTGCTTACATTACAGGCAAAAAAGAATTCTGGTCCATGCCCCTTAAGGTTACAATGGATGTTTTAATCCCACGGCCTGAAACCGAGTGTCTAGTAGAGGCTGCCCTTTCTTTACTGTCGGAAAAATCGACTTCCGTGCCGAATCATATACTGGAATTGGGAACAGGGTCCGGGGCTGTAACTTTAGCTCTTGCTTCGATGCGCCCCAATGATTTTTTCTTTTCATCCGACCGTTCAATAAAAGCCCTTGAATTGGCACGAAAAAATGCAGCGGCCCACAAGCTTGACAAAGCTGTTGTTTTTGTTGCAGGCAAGTGGTTTCGTCCATTTAACGATATTCTTTTCCCGTTCGATATGATTATCTCAAATCCGCCTTATATTTTGACAGAGGATATAAAACGGCTTCAGCCTGAAATTTATAAATATGAGCCTTTGATAGCGCTCGACGGCGGAAAAGACGGTCTTTTTCATATTAAACAGATCATTAACAGCGCACACTCTTACTTAAAAGAGGAGGGCAGGCTGCTACTGGAAATAGGAAGCGCTCAGAAAGACGGGGTTCAAAAAATTATAGATCAATGCAGGCATTATGATGAGATTCTTTTTACAAAAGATTACAGCGGTTATTATCGCGTTGTCCAAATGAGAAAGTCCAAATGAGAAAGT
>JAUVKB010000136.1 GCA_030596405.1 Deltaproteobacteria bacterium | reverse complement strand
TCTTCATCAAATGCGCCGAGTTGCTCGAGCAGGTTAATAGAAGTAATAATGCCCCGGCCGGCACACCCGACGCCCGGCTCCGGGCCGCCTGATTCAGTGCATAAGATGCCGCCGAAACCTGTTTTGCGAATATCTTCAAGATCCACATCTTCGCCTTCTTCCCGCAGAGTGTCCAAAACAGTATGCTGGTTCAAACCCCCAAGCAGCAGCCTGGTCGAATCCCCTTTTGGATCACAGCCTACGACCATGACTTTGTTTCCACTTTCCGCAAGACCGGCAACAGTATTCTGGGTTGTTGTTGATTTGCCGATACCGCCTTTCCCGTAAATTGCAATCTTTCTCATAATACTGCCTCCTGATTACTGGTTGATTTGCACAACTTCACAATCCCTATATTTAAGACAGCGAAACTGCGTTCTTTAATATCTACTATATCAAGATATGTGCCGGTTTAGACAAAGCACGGTTTAAAAATACAACCATTTGATATATAAGCAAAATATGGGATAGAAAAAATTGATTTGAGAAAAAACAGGATAAAAAAAGACCACCGTTTGGTAGGATTTGGTTAGAGTCGCACCGGAATGTAAGGGACAACATATTTCATTTCATGAACATCTTGCAAAAGAACAAATACTGCCTGTCCGAAAGAGACCGGCGAATTAATATCTTCAACCGGTTTTGTAAAAACTAGGATCAATCTGATATTTTTTCACCCTGAGGCCTATAACCCGTTCGGATGTATTCAGAAGTCTGGCAGAAGCTGTCATGTTACCATGTGTGGCCTTTAATGCATCTACGATCATACTTTTTTCAAAAGCAGCCACAGATGTCTGCAAAACACCGGAAGGCATCGTATCGGACTCCTCTGCTGTCTGAAGCGAAGGCGGCAGATGGTAACTGTGAATCACCTGCTCGCTGCACATGAGAACCGCCCGTTCAATACAGTTTTCCAGTTCCCTCACATTTCCCGGCCAGTGATACCGTATGAGCATGTCAATCGCCGGCGTAGAAATTCTGCGGATATCTTTTTTATATTTTTTGCTGTACTTTTCGAGAAAGAAATCCGCCAGAAGTAGAACATCGGTCTTCCTCTCCCGCAAGGCAGGCAAATAAACAGGAAAAATATTAAGGCGGTAGTAAAGGTCTTCCCTGAAGCTTCCATCTGCTAAAGCCTTTTCAAGCAGCTTGTTAGTGGCGGCGATAATACGCACGTCAACCTTGATGGTGTCAGAACCTCCCACCCTTTCTATCTCTTTTTCCTGCAACGCTCTTAACAGCTTGGCCTGAGCGGCAAGGCTCAACGTGCCGATCTCATCCAGAAACAGCGTGCCACCATGAGCCCGTTCAAATTTTCCTGCTCTTTTATCCGTAGCGCCGGTAAAAGCGCCTTTTTCATGCCCGAAAAGCTCGCTCTCTATCAGTGTTTCCGGAAGCGCTGCACAGTTTACCTTGATAAACGCCTTATCCTTTCTTTTACTGCTGTAATGAATGGCATTGGCCACCAGCTCTTTGCCTGTCCCGCTTTCGCCCCTGATAAGCACCGTGGCATCGCTGGCAGAGACACGGTCTATCATTTCAAAGACCTCTCTCATTTTATTGCTTCTGCCCACAATATTGTAAACATCGTAGCGTTCTTTCAATTTTTCTTTAAGGTTCACATTTTCATCACGAAGCCGGTTCTTTTCATCTTCGATCATCGCGCTGATCTTTACGGCCTGGGCAATATTCGATGCAATAATTGCAAGAAGCCTTAAATCTTCCTCAAAAGAAATTTCCTCGCTGAAAAGCCGATCCACGCTAAGAGCGCCACATGTAAAGGCTCCGAGTTTGATAGGAACGCAGATAAACGAAATGTTATTTTTCTTTATGTCCCTGCGCGCGCGGGTGCGATTTAAAAATAACGGCTCATCTCCGACTCTCGGCACAATAATAGCTTGCCCTGTCTCCACAACTTTTCCGGTGATCCCCTCGCCGACAAGATATTGTCCTTTACGCATCTCTTCTTCTGTTAAACCGTGCGCCGCTTTAATTGACAATTCTTCAGTTGCCGGATCCAGCAGAGTAACCGTTCCCCGTTCCATGCCCATCTTGGCATGGAGGATATCAAGAACAGATCCTAAAACTTTTCGGGGATCAAAATTTGATATAAGTAGCTGACTGATTTCATACAAAACAGTCAATTCTTCGACTTTTCTTTCTAATGTTGTGCGACTGAAAGATTTCATGCTGCCTGTTATAATAAAGTTAAATTGTAAAAAAATCCCCTGATACACTTTATATGCAGCAGGGGATTTTACGGATGTTTTTTATACCTATATACTTCTTTTAAAAAGCCATAGACAAAGTTATGCCGCCGTAAACATAATCTGAATCATCGCTAAAACCATTGGTTGCGGTAATAAGGTCATCAGATTCATCCGTTAACGGGAATGAATACGCAATCATGGGAGATAAGGTAAAATACTGGTCGAGCGGTATTGTCAGACCGACGGAAATAAGTCCGTCATGAAAATTTTCATATTTGTCATCAGTAGGATTTAAATCGCTGTCTACTTCAACAAAATCATCGTCGTCGGAATCAGAGTAAGCCACAGAACCGGCCATATCAAGCGTTATACCCTTTGCCAGCTCGATTGAATGCGACAAGCTGAAAACCACATACCATGACGGAAGGTGAGCAATCTCCCTGTAAACGGTTAACGTAGGCGCAAGTATCGTATCAAGCCCCACACTAAGATAAAGCTCCTCTGAATCGTCCATGCCATCCAGTCCATAGTATATATAACCGACACCGACACATACCTGATCAAAACTCTTATCATAAGACAGTGTCATATCCGTCTCGTTAAACTGACTCTCATCGTCAGGATCTCCATCCACATCGGTATCCAGATTGCCCCACAGATTAAAGCCGAATCCTTTATAACTTACAGTTATCGAAGGCTGAATCACGATGCTGTCATCACTTAACTCATAACCGCGCCATACATACTTGCTGAAAGCGCCGACATCTGCGGAAACTTCCGGCTTTTCTTCGGCCCAGACGCCGACCGAACCAAAAATTAATGTTAAAAAAGCTGCTAAAACCACCAGTTTAATCATGCTTGCTCTCATTTTTTTCTGTTCCTCCCTTGATTTTACTTAAATTTAGTTGAAAAATTTATATTTTGAAATATGCCCGTCCAAATTCAACTTAATAAAAAGGGACAGGCATATTCCGCACCTTAATCTACCTTAATTACTGCTGTGTATATGATGAAACCTCAAAATCAGGATATGCATTGCCGCCGTGTTCCGTAAAATCGAGACCTTCCATCTCTTCTTCAGGAGAAACCCTCAATCCTATGGTTTTGTCGATGATCTTGAACAATATAAAGGCTGTTCCAAACGTCCATACAAAACATGCTGCGATTCCGAGTACCTGCACTCCGATAATTGTAGCTGAAGTGCCGCCCATGTTGAAAATACCGGCAGCCAGCGTCCCCCATGCCCCGTTAACGCCGTGTACGGATATTGCGCCCACCGGATCATCAACCTTGATCTTATCAAAGAAAATAACCGAAAAAACTACGATAATGCCTGCTATCGCACCGATAATAATCGAACTCAGCGGCGTTACCGTTGCGCAAGGGCTGGTAATGGCGACCAGGCCTGCCAATGCTCCGTTTAAGCTCATGCCGACTTCCGGCTTGCCGAACTTAATCCAGGACGTAAACATTGCCAGCACTGCGCCTGCTGCTGCTGCCAGATTTGTATTTACAAAAATCATGGCAATGCTTTTATCCGCAGTCGTGGTGGAACCGGGGTTAAACCCGAACCATCCCACCCACAGGATAAAGACCCCGAGAGCGGCCAATGGTATACTATGTCCAAGGATAGGTTTGACACCGCCGTCCTTTGTATATTTACCCAGGCGAGGCCCTAAAACGATGGCGCCTGCCAATGCAGCCCATCCTCCCACGGAGTGAACCACCGTCGATCCTGCAAAATCTATAAACCCCAGGCCTTCAAGCCAGCCGTTTCCGTTAAACAGGCTTCCCCATGCCCAGCTTCCGAACACAGGATAGATCAGGGCGCTGATAAAGATACTATATAGAAGATAACCTGTAAATTTGGTCCGTTCCGCCATAGCGCCTGACACAATCGTGGCCGCGGTTGCACAAAAAACAGCCTGAAACATCCAGAATGCCAGAACCCAGGGATCGCCGTCAGGCTTAAAATCGCTTAAAAAGAATCCTGAAGTCCCAAACCATCCGCTCTTTGTAACGCCAAACATTAAGCCGAAACCGACCGCCCAGAACGCGAGTGAACCCATTGAAAAATCCATGAGATTTTTCATCATGATGTTGACTGCATTTTTAGCCCTGGTAAAACCGCATTCCACAAGCGCAAACCCTGCCTGCATAAAAAATACCAGCACGGCTGCAACCAGTGTCCAAACATAATTGGCATGTGTCTGAACAAGATCGATGGCGGCCTTATTCGATTCCAGGGTTGGCGAATCGTCACCAGCCCATACTCTGCATATACCTATTGCTGTAAATATTAATGATAAAACAACTGCTTTCATAATCACTTTCCTCCTTGACGATTTAAACGGTATACCTTCTTAAATTGCGTCTTTAATCTTAAACTGCATCTAAATCTTAAACTGCATCATGGCCTGTTTCACCGGTTCTTATCCTGACGGCCTCTTCTACCGGAAATACAAAAATTTTGCCGTCCCCGATCTTTCCGGTATTGGCCTTTTCAGAAATTACGGATATGACCTGTTTTGCGATATCCGTATCGACAACTATTTCCAGTTTTATCTTCGGCACAAAATCAACCTGATACTCAGCCCCTCTGTAAACCTCTTTATGACCACGCTGACGTCCGAAGCCCTTGACCTCGATAACGGTCATGCCGGTCACACCGATCTGGTTCAGCGCATCCTTTACTTCATCCAGTTTAAACGGTTTGATAATCGCTTCAATTTTTTTCATTTAAAATTTCTCCTTTTAGCTTTCCAAATCATTTTGCCAATCCCGGGAATGATTTTCCTGACAACGTTTGATGATATTAGAAAAGCAAAGGGCGTGCCACATTTTAAAAACTTACTTTTTAAGCCTAACTACTTTTAATTATTATATATTTTAAGATGCGCCAAACGCGGGTTTAAATTTATATATTACAAATTTGTTATAACAATATTGCTATAATACAAAAATGTAACTTGCTGGCCGAAATTTTCCAGCCATTTCAGCCTTTTTTGACCGGAAACTTACAAAATCATGTTACCCTTTTTTAACTTATTGATATTTCATCAAAAGTTGAGTTGCTGACTATAACTATTTAAAATAATATATAATTTTTAAAAAATTATATATTGCCGCTGTTCAATTTTACTTATTAATAATATCAAATAGTTATTTAGCCTATAAATTTTTGTTTGACATGCGAATACTAGTAATATAGGTAAAAAAATAGTGAGGCATCTTCAATAAACCATGAAACACTGATTTTCAGTTCCAAAACCCGGGGGGATCAATAAAAAGGAGGTAACAATGAAAAGTTTAATAAATATGTTTTTAGTGTTAAGTATGACAGTTATGCTTTTGTCGGCATCTGCCGCATTGGCGGGTGACGATCTTGAAATTTTGGAAATTGTTCCGCAAGTTGAGCTGGGGCCAAATGCAGGCATGGGGATCGTGGGTGTGGATTCCAGCGAATTCTCTTTTTCCATAGGACCTGACGGATACTACGAGAACGTAGCCGATCTGGCAGATGTGTATCCCGCGGACTATGCCACCTATTATATGACAATTACCGAGGCAACAAAAGTATGCATAGAGGTGGCCGACGGCTTTATCCAGGGCGATACAATCTGTTTGGCCGGAGCCCGATTCTCTATCCTTAGAAAGTGCAGCACTTCTCCGGACAGTTCCGTCTATTGCACCAAAAGAAGGCTTTCCCCCGGGACATATGCATTTCGTGCACTTTACACTGACTGTCCTGGCGGATTTCCCGCAGGGTATTATGTTTACGTAACCGCTTACTAAATTATATGC
>JAUVKB010000078.1 GCA_030596405.1 Deltaproteobacteria bacterium | reverse complement strand
TCACAGCGGCATTTGTATTGCTTGGAGCCATTCTTGAAGGGCCAAAGTGCATGGCAACGATCAAAGACATCTCCCGCCTGATACCGATCGAAGCATTCTGCTGTACCCTTGCCACAGGCGTTACTATGGCTGTTTTAACTTTCATGGCTATTCCGGCTTCATCTTCCCAGGGAATTATAGGGGCTGTTGTAGGAGCAGGAATTCTTTCAGGAACGGCAGATTTTTCAAAACTTTATAAAATAGTTATATGCTGGGCATTCACACCTGTTTTGGGAATCGTTTTAGGATATTTTTTTTACCGCTCTTTAAAATATCTGTTTAACAAGACAGTAAACAGCTTAACTCTGCGCAATTATATTTACTTTATCGGAATTATAACAGCAGGGTCTTATGGGGCATATTCGCTCGGCGCAAATAATGTGGCCAACGTCACAGGAATCTATGTGGGAACAGGCCTTTTGTCTGCTGAGACTGCGGCTATAGTCGGAGGAGCAAGTATTGCCATAGGTGTTTTAACATACAGCAAAAAGGTCATGATGACTGTCGGCAAAGGGATTGTCCCACTTGACCCTTTTTCAGCTTTTGTGGTTGTTCTTGCCGAAGCCTTTACTCTCCACATATTCACTCAAATAGGAGTCCCTGTTTCTTCTTCCCAGGCTGTGGTCGGCGCCGTGACAGGCATCGGCCTGGCAGGTGATCTACGCACCGTTAGCTTAAAATCGCTTGTAAAAATAGCAGCAGGCTGGCTTTTAACTCCGGTTGCAGCAGGCATACTGTCATATTTGCTGATAATATTGACTGTAGCGTAAAAATATTTTTTTATTGTTTATTCACGGCGGCTGCGCCGCCGTGAATCGCGGTGCTGACTAAATAGACTTGGACTTTCCAGGATTCATCACTTTTACATCGTCAGTCCCTGAAAATAAAGAGCCGTCTTCCAATGCCCCTTTTACCACAAAGATAACATACTGCGGGAATACGTCAACTTCCTCTTCAATAAGGGTTAACACCTCATCATTGTCAAATTTTACGATCAGAATATTGTCCTCATCCTCATCTACTGCAACTTTTTGGGCCGAAACGACGGTACCCGATTCCTCCCCGTCTGTTATTATCGCCAATAATATGGTTTCCGCATCTATATCCGAGACATCATGCTCCCCTCCTGAGAGGGTTATTCTTGCATTGATATACTGCCCCTTGCGTTTTATATTAATGGTATCCGGATTAATATCAACCGTTGCTTCCAATTCTTCAATGTCGGACTGAACCTCTAACGTTTCCGAATCAATAACTTCAACATCTTCATCCGCCCTGGGCGTTCCCCGATACATAATTACATTGATCTGATAATCATCACCGGGCGGGACAATTTCCAGGCTGAAGTCAAAGACATTTTCTTCTCCGTCAGGGCAATCTCCGGCAGGTGGAACTGTGAAAATCTGAATTATTATCGTGTTATCAAGGTATGTTGTGAGGAGAACCGGATCTCTGTCGCACCCGTCGGAATAGGTGCCATTGATTTCCACTATATATGGCGCTTCCTCTGTGACAGTGACCTCGTCAATGGTGTCCGCCCATCCCTGACAGGTAAAAAAAAGAATGAGCATGCCTAAAATTATTGCGATTTTTTTCATACCAAGCCTCCTTTATTAAGTTGTTTATAACTCAACTTTCGGGGTTAACATTTCTTAAAGGTGCTAAGCTTAACCAGTTAAAATAATTATAAATATTGACAAAATTTGCTTTCTGTGATATGTATTATTTGGCCAAAACAATCAAAAAAAGGAATCTTATCAAAATGTATATTGCTCCGATCAAACCTCAAAGTCAAACCATAAACACAGATAAGCCAGGGTAACCGCATTTGGAAGTCATTCTGCCATGACCTTTAATAAGTAATCGTTATTCCATCCAGCTCTGAGCCGTTTGGACTTAATACTCTTTTTCAGTGAGGTTTCCTTTTTTATCATGTTCAATGCAATGTGCCTGAGTGCCGCAAAGTTTTTTTCTATTTCCTATTCTTCGGAAAAGTTGTATGTTCTATGAAAATTTTATATAAAGTATTTGTACGCCATAAGAAAGGCAGCCTAAGTATGTGCAAATTATGATAAAATTAAATCGATTCCATATAAGACTTCTCGTAAAAAAATTCAAAGAATGTTTCATTTTCTATAAAGACGTGCTTGAACTGCCTGTAAGGTATGGTGACGAGACCTCCGATTACGCCGAGTTTAAAACCGATGCAATTCATCTTGCACTTTTTAAACATAATTTTATGGCGGATGTCGTGGGTAAAAACAACAAACCCTTTGATACGGACAGTCAGGACCGGACCGCAATAATACTCAGGGTTGATGATGTTGACCATGCATTTAAAAATATGAAAAGCAAAGGTTCGGACGGAATTTTTATATGAATATTGCCTATGAATGGTAATTTAGGTTGGCAAAATTTATATTAATTTTTATTCGGTTCTTTTTTATTTCTATTATTTTGCCTCTTGAATCAAGGGCAAGTTACTATTATTTTTAAAAGGCGTTTAAAAAATATATGAGAAAAGATATTATCGAGATTAGATGGCACGGTCGGGGTGGTCAGGGGGCAATAACCGCCGCTAAAATTGTTGCAAATTCTGCTTTTGTTTCGGGGTATAAAGGGGTTGTAATGGCGCCGACGTTTGGAACTGAACGAAGGGGGGCCCCAATATTTACTTCCCTTAAAGTTTCAAAGGAAAAAATTTACGACATTTCTCCCATTGTAAGCCCTGATATAGTTGTGGTGCTGGATCATATGCTTCTTGAAGAAGCCGGAGTTACAGTCGGGCTTAAACCGGGGGGGTTAATAGTGTTGAATACACCGAAACAGGCCGGTGATTATCATTTTGGCGGCATGAAACTGGCTGTAGCGGATGTGACGGCATTATCATATAAAGCGGGACTGCAAAAAGGAATTGTCAATTCAGGAATTATCGGGGCGTTTGCCAGGGCAAGCGGGCTGTTGGATATTGACGTGCTTTATGAGGCTATCCGAAAGGAATTTAAAGATTTAAAACCCGATAAAAATGCTGAAGCTGCCAGACTTGCTTACAACGGAACAACAATGACAGTAACAATGGTAGCAACAACGGCAGCAAAGACGGGAGGTATGTAGATGGGTAACGGAAAATATGGGAGTGTTAAATCCCATAGCGATCCGGGTCCGGGTGATGGCGGCAAGACAGGTTTGTGGAGGGTATTGCGACCTGTTATTGATCTGGAAAAATGCATTCCCGCAAAAACGGATAAAATGGCCTGCTTTAATTGTTGGGTTTATTGCCCTGACGGGGTAATAACTAAGACCATCCAGCCTGTTATCGATTATGAATATTGCAAGGGGTGTGGAATTTGCGCTGAGGAATGTCCCGCAAAGGCTATTACCATGATAGAAGAATCCGACTTCAAAAACGAGGGGGAGTAAGGGTATGCATATCATTGAAACAGGCAATGTGGCGGCAGCTACAGGAGTAAAATTGGCGCGAGCCCAGGTAGTTGCCGCATACCCTATAACTCCCCAGACTCCCCTTACGGAAAAACTGTCGGAGTTTGTGGAGTCGGGCAAAATGGAAGCTCAATATATTCCTGTAGAAAGTGAGCATAGCGCTTTATCTGTCTGTATAGCTGCGGCAAGCACCGGCGCCCGTGCATTTACCGCTACCAGTTCCAACGGTCTTTTATATATGAGTGAGCAGGTTCACTGGGCTGCGGGCGCAAGGCTCCCGATTGTAATGTGCGTGGCCAACAGGGCCGTTGGAGCGCCATGGAACATATGGAATGATCAACAGGACTCTATATCCCAAAGGGATGCCGGGTGGATACAGATGTACGCGAGTGATCATCAGCATATTATTGACAAGGTGATTCAGGCTTTTTATCTGGCCGAGAAAATGAAAATCCCGGTTATGGTATGTTATGATGGTTATCTTTTGTCGCATACCTATATGCCGTTTGAAATACCGGATGAAGCCATGGTAGACTCATTTCTTCCGCCATTTTCTCCGGACTATGCACTCGATCCGGGCGATCCGCAAAACTTAAACACAGTGACTCTTCCCGACGTAAGAGAGAACATTCACGGTGATTTAGCTCCGGGTTATATGGAAATACGCCGTTCGCTTCATGAAGACATGAGATGTGCTATTGTTGAACTGGGAGAAATAGATAAAAAGTATTATGAGATCTTTGGCCGTGGCGGCAGCCCATATGTAGAAGCTTATAAGTGTGATGATGCGTCATTTATTGCCGTGTGTCTCGGTTCACTTTCCTATCACTTAAGAGATGTTGTTGATGCCCTGCGCGTAGAAGGTATAAAGATGGGAGTTTCGGGAATCCAGATATACCGGCCGTTTCCGGATCAGGCGCTTGTTGATGTGCTTAAAAGCGCTAAAGGAGTTATAGTATTGGAAAAGGCCATCAGTTACGGCAATCAGGGAGCGTTGTTCGCAGATGTCAAAGCGGCTCTTTATCCTGTAAAAGAGAGGCCTTTTGTACATAATTATATTCTTGGACTTGGGGGAAGAGAGATAAAGACTATCGATCTGTACAATGCCTTAAAAGATTCATGCACTGCCTCTGAAGCAAAGGTTGACACACCAAGATGGATCGGTCTTAAATTATAGGAAATAATATTATGAGTGAAAAAACAAGCATACTTAATCTGCCTGAAGAAGAATTGGTTCACTCTGGAAGCAGAGCATGCTCCGGATGCGGATTGGGCATTATTTACCGTATTGGATTAAAAGCTCTTGGTAAAAATACTATCCTGGTCGTACCTCCGAGTTGTCTTACAGTATTGCAGGGACTTTATCCGATTGCATCCACTAAATTGCCGTGCTTAAACGTAACCTTTGCATCAACAGGCGCTGCTGCAACAGGAGTAAAAGCAGCGCTTAATGCTTTAAACAAGAAAGGTATCACTGTAGCAGGATGGGCCGGAGACGGTGGAACAAGTGACATAGGGCTTCAGTCTCTGTCCGGCGCATGTGAAAGGGGAGAAGAGTTCATTTATATTTGTTACGACAATGAAGCATACATGAATACAGGCGTACAGCGTTCAGGCACCACCCCGCAAGGCGCTGTAACTACAACTACTCCCATAAAAGGTAAACTCCAGCAAAAAAAGGACGTCCCGGCAATTATAGCCGGCCATGGCATAAACTATGTGGCCACATGTTCTGCCGCATACCCTCTTGATCTCTATGATAAAATAAAAAAGGCAACGACGATCCCGGCGACTAAATATATTCACGCACATACTCCATGTCCATCGGGGTGGGGTTTTGATCCGAAATATACGGTCAAAATCGGCAGACTTGCCATAGAGACCGGACTTTATGTGCTTTATGAAATAGAATATTCCAAATGGCGGCTTACCGGCCCGTCGGAAAAACTACTCAATAAAAAATTACGCCCGGTAAGAGACTACTTTGAAGCACAGACCCGCTTTAAATCGATAACAAGCTCTCTGATATCACAGGTGCAAAAGCAGGTGGATGAGAAGTGGGCTGGTTTTGCGTCTTGAATTTGAAGTTTTTATTGTATTTTTGTTCTTTGGCTTACTTCAGCAGGAGTTCTTTTACAGTCTTTAATAATTTTTTTATATTAAAAGGCTTGCTCAATGAACGGACAGCGCCTAATTCATCCGCTTTTTGGAGATAATCTTCTTTTTTTAAAAAGCCGCCTCCTGAGATAGCAATGATTTTTACGTCGGGGAAATCATGCTGTAATTCCGCAATAACGTCTATCCCGTCCTTTTTTGGCATTACGATATCCATAATGATAAGATCTAAGGGATTTTCACGGAAGAGTTTCAGCCCTATTTCCCCATCAGGCGCCTCTATTACATCGTATCCTGCACCTTCAAGCATCTCTTTTAGTATAGATCGTATTTGAGCGTCATCGTCAATTACAAGAATTCGTGTCATAATTTTATCTCAGTAAATTACTGGTGCCCCCGGCAGGAATCGGACCTGCGGCACATGGATTAGGAATCCAATGCTCTATCCACTGAGCTACGGGGGCATATTATTCTACATAAAGTTTTTGCCCCGGATATATTGTACTCCTGGGTGTCAGGCAGTTTTTGCGCAAAAAGCTATCAAGAGCCATGTTGTATTGTTTTGCAATTGTAAAAGGACTATCCCCGGATTTTACCTGATATGTCATTAAACCGTTACTTCCCGGCTTTTTATTTTTGTACCTGTTATTTTTGTACCCGGGAATTTTTAAAACCTGGCCTATATGGAGATTCGTTTTAGATAATTTGTTTAACTTCTGCAACTTTTTTGTTGTTGTTCCATAACGCCTGGCAATAATCCAAAGTGAATCCCCTTTTTTGACGGCATGCATAGAAGGTAGAGCGCGTCCTGTTTTTTTGTATCCTTTAGATCTGGATCCATATACTACTGTTCCTCTGCGAGGTATTTTAAGGATTTTCCCCGCGACGATGCAATTGCGTTTATTTATGTTGTTTGCAAGAGCAATTCTTTTTATACTAGTACGATATCGCTTTGCTATTACCGAGAGGCTTTCCCCACGCTTTACCTTATGATATACAAATGACCGTCTGGGTGGATACGAGAGTGGTATTTTGTCCAGTTTTGAAAGCAATATCTTACTTTTTTCCAAGGGAATCCTGAGCAAATAACTGTAATCGGGCAATATTTTGTAACGAAGCTCCGGGTTTAGTTTTACTAATTTCTTTTCCGGTGCCCCAATATTTTTACCTATGTCCTTGAGATGGACATGCCTTGATACTGTTACCGTCTCATATTCCAAGGGCGGGTCGGTTTGTATTGAATCAAGTCCGTATTTTTTGAGATCAGAAAGAATGTGAAGTGTGGCCAGAAATCTTGGGACATATCTCGAAGTTTCCAAAGGGAGCCGTTCGTAAAGATCCCAAAAATTGTCAAGGTAGTTGACGTTTTGAGTTCTTATGATGCGCAAAACCCTTCCTTCGCCGCAATTATAAGCGGCCAGAACCGTTGTCCAGTCACCAAAAATTTGGTGTAGCTCCTTCATATAAGCAATTGCCGCGTTTGTTGCTTTAAAAGGATCGAGCCTTTCATCAATGTATGTATCACGATTAAGGCCAAATTTGTAACCCGTTGACGGTATAAACTGCCAGAGTCCAAGCGCCCGTGCCTTTGAAAGGGCCTTTGTTTTGAATCCGCTCTCGATAAGCGGGAGCCAGGATAACTCCTCGGGGAGTCCCGCTTTTTTGAGCCTTTCCACGATATATCGACGATACATGCCTGAACGTTTATACGATGCTATGAAAAATTTTTTTTCCCCGCCCACTGTAAAACGGTCGATTTCTTTCTGTATATGTTTGTTTATAACAAGTGGAATAGCGTTATGATCTCCATTGACAACGATATTGCGTGAAGCGTAAATCTCAAGTATACGCTTTGAAATCATGAAACGCAGGTCGTCCTTTTGCTGTATAAGCTTGGGGATATCATACGTATCGACATTCAAGATTAAAGAATAAGCCTGATCCAGGGCATCAAAGGCATTTTCAAGTTCTCCTTTTTGCCATAGATATTGTGATGCCTGACAGAAACCGAGCGATTCATCCAAAACGGTCTGAACCTTATTAACGGCTGTAGAATTTTCGCCTAAATCAGTTCCAGCCTTTTTCGCAGCGCCTGTTGTTGTCGATTTTGTTGTCGGAGATTCAATTTTATTTTCTTTAAAAGCTTCAGGCGTTGAATAGTCAAATTTTGTGTGTTTGGCATTATCATTCTCTTTTGAGGCTGCTTTATAACCGGCGGCATTGGTTTTTTGCGGCGACAAACAATCCTGCCCCTTTGAAACTGATGATCTGTTCAAGTTTTGAGCGCATCCAAACAATGCAGACAAGAGTAAAATCAGCATCAATACAATCCTGATATTTATACAATCCGGTTTTTTATTAAATAATATTGAAGAATTCATAAAAATCCTGTTTTTTGTTGCAGGGACGTGCCCTGCCAAAACCTGAAATTAGTCTTGAAATTTGTATGCCATTAAACCTGAGCCTGTTACAAGGGCAAATCAAATTTTGCTCTTTTACACAATAACAGTTCGATTACACAAGCATAAGTATGATTGTCAAGGATTTATATTTATATGTGCCTTGGTGTTTGCAGCCGGGCAAACCTTTTCTGTCTATAATTGCAGAGCCAGGATAAAATAACTTGAAATGAATTGGGTAATCTGATAGAAAAAATCTAATCTTTATGGTGGGTGTAGCTCAGTCGGTAGAGCACCTGGTTGTGGCCCAGGTGGCCGAGGGTTCAAGTCCCTTCACTCACCCCATTTTTTATTATTAACGGCTTTTGCAGATCAAATGTTTTTGCAAGGGTTTTTTTATGCGCCCGTAGCTCAGCTGGATAGAGCGCCGGACTTCGAATCCGTAGGTCGCAGGTTCGAATCCTGCCGGGCGCGCCATTTTTATTTCTCAAAAATTCAGTTTGTCCCACCCTTATGTTAAGCTGCATGAGAAGTGGTGCAACAAGGTGGCATTTGCTTAATCGAACAAATTCAGTCGATGGCCCATTTCAGCAGTATACTTCCCCATGTAAAACCTGCGCCGAATGATGCAAGAAGAATCCAGTCGCCTTTGCTCATCCTTTTTTCCCGGTAGGCTTCAGACATGGCAAGAGGTATGGTCGCGGCAGTGGTGTTTCCGTATTTTTCTATGTTGATAACAACCTGATCCTGATTCAGTCCCATCTTTTCCGCTACGGAATTGATTATCCTTATATTAGCCAGGTGGGGGATAAAAAGCTTTACGTCTTTAGCTGTAAGACCGTTTCTTTGCAAAACTTTTGCTGAAACGTCATACATGCCTATTACAGCATTTTTAAACACAGCCCTGCCATCCTGTTTGACATAGTGCATCCTTTTGTCAACGGTTTCATGCGAAGGGGGCAACACGCTGCCCCCAGCGGTTACATATAAATACTTGCCGCCTGCCCCATCAATATGATTAATAAAATCATTTACCCCGTAATCATCCTCTTCCGACGGCTCCAACAACACGGCCCCTGCAGCGTCACCAAATATAATACGGGTGTTGCGGTCTTCGGGATCAATAATTGAACTCATTTTATCTGTGCCGATAACCAAAACTTTTTTATGTTTTCCTGTTTCAACAAATTGAGAACCGGTGGCTAATGCGAATATAAATCCGGAACATGCGGCATTTATATCAAACCCCCAGCATTTTGATGCCTTAAGCTCCTTTTGAACCAATGCAGCGCTGCATGGGACCATCGAATCAGGCGTTGCCGTGGCCATGATTATTAAGTCAAGTTCATCTGCAGAAATATTTTTTTGTTCAAGAACCATTCTTGCGGCTTTGACTGCCATATA
>JAUVKB010000248.1 GCA_030596405.1 Deltaproteobacteria bacterium | reverse complement strand
GGCTCGATTCCCTTGCGGCGGATGCAAACAGTTACGGGGTTTCATTTTTGCGTGCCGACAAGAATCTCCCGTTATCAGACAAGATCCCGGATGAAATCGTCCCATTGAATGATACTGATATGATAGTCCTCTGGCAGCAGACAAATTCAGGCCAGGACAAAACCTGGCTGGCATACAAAAATGTAAAGGAAAGGGTCTTTTTTTCCGATGACATGGAAGGCGATGCAAACGGATGGACCGCGACCGGATTGTGGCATAAAACCGGTCACTTCTACCAGCCTGAAAGCCCTGACCACTCCTGGTACTATGGGCGGAAAATTTTCTGGGATTGGGATTATGATACCGGAACAAGAAACAGCGGCTCGCTTACCTCTCCAGACATCAATTTATGTTCGGCTGCCGGAGCTGTTTTGTATTTCTGGAGCTGGTATGAAACTGAAGCTAATCCGCTTTATGTGAATAGCTTTGACCTTAAATATGTGGACATAGATGACGGAACCGGATGGAAAAATGTCTGTCAACTGCTGTGGCCTAAACACCCTATGAATCAATGGGAGGAGATTTCAATAGATCTTTCTTCTTATATCGGGAAAACAATTAAAATCAGATTCCGTTTTGACACCATTGATGCGGCTTTTAACAACCATGAGGGCTGGTATATTGATGATGTCAGGATATCGGGAAATGTTGATTTTCCAGTTAATGAAGCCACACTTCTTGTCCGGCTCAAAGAGGCGGTCTCGATATCTTTTCAGAGCAATTCCACAACCCCTGTTGTAAACGGAGACAGGGTTGTCGGCCAGACCAGCGGTGTGCGGGCGACGGTAGATGGCGAGCCCATGATTACCTCAGGTTCATGGGCCGGAGGTGATGCATCGGGCATTATTACGCTTGTAAAAACGACAGGGGCCTTTGAAACCGGTGAAATAATTTTTGCGGCGGGTTCGGCGGCAAGCGCAGATGTGAACGGCTACAGTGAGCGAGATAATTTTATCAGAGTTTATTACAGTGACCCCAGTGGCTGCGGCACGCCGAATGACAACCCTTTTGATGAACAAAGACACGGGAATTTGCGCGGAGAAGCAAACTGGCCGCCCGATTTAAATCCGGAATGGTCCGCTGATACCGATTATTTTACCCAGGTCCAATGGGACGGCTATAATAAAAATGTTGCATCTATTGAACTGCTGGATACCATAGATGAACCGAATGCAATTATTTGCAGCTCTGAAAACGAACTTTTAACACCTTCTACAGGAAGTTTTTCACAGCCGGAGCTCGGTTTACATACTTTTGGAGAAAGTTCGACCGGTATATATTTTGACGATTTTGCCTTAAAGGCCCAAATCGGTTCAGACCCTGTATATGTGCCGCCTATACAGGAATAAAAAAATGCAGGGAATTTATATATAATGCGTATCGGCACAGGATATGACGTTCACAGGCTGATTTCAGGACGGAAGCTTGTTCTGGGAGGAGTGACTATCCCTTTTGAAAAGGGACTGCTGGGGCATTCAGATGCCGATGTTCTTGTTCATGCCGCCTGCGACGCGCTTTTGGGCGCGGCCGGTCTTGGCGACATAGGCCTTAATTTCCCCGATTCCGACCAAAAATATAAGGATATTTCCAGCATAAAGCTTCTTGCCGCAACCGGCAGGATGGTTGCAGAAAAAGGATTTACAATCAACAATATGGACGCGACCATCTTTGCACAGGCTCCTGAAATTGCCCCATATAAAAAAGAGATGCAAAAAAATATCGCCCGGGCCGTTGAAATTGATGAGGATAGAGTCAATATCAAGGCCACTACCACGGAAGGGCTTGGAATGATCGGAAGAGGGGAGGGGATAGGAGCGATGTGCGCGGTTTAAATCAAAAAAACTAATTGAAAAAACAGGAAAAAGAACCATGAGTATCCGTATTTATAATACGTTAACCGGAAAAAAGGAACGTTTTGAACCGATCGAGCCCGGCAGGGTGCGCATGTATGTTTGCGGCCCGACCGTTTATGATGCCTGCCACATCGGGCATGCAAGATCTGTCGTGGTGTTTGACGTTATCGTAAGGTATTTTAAGGCAAAAGGTTTTAATGTCCTCTATGTCAGAAACTTCACCGATGTTGATGATAAGATTATTAACAGGGCTAACCAGCTCGGCATCGATTTCATGGAAGTTGCCAAAAAATATATCAAGGAGTTTCATGAGGACATGGACGCTCTTAATGTCAAAAGGGCGGATTTTGAGCCTAGGGCCACGGAACATATCGATCAGATAATTAAAATTATTGAAAAATTGATCAAAAAAGGGATTGCTTACCAGATCGACGGTGATGTCTATTATGCCGTTGAGATGTTTGCGGAATATGGAAAGCTGTCCGGCCGGAAACTGGAAGATATGGAGGCCGGCGCCAGGATAAATATCGATAAGAGAAAACGCAACCCATTTGATTTTGCATTATGGAAATCCGCAAAGCCGAAAGAACCTTTCTGGGAAAGCCCGTGGGGGAGGGGAAGGCCCGGATGGCACATCGAATGCTCTGCCATGAGCGGCAAGTATCTGGGAGAAACCTTTGATATTCACGGCGGAGGCAAAGACCTGATATTTCCGCATCATGAAAATGAGATTGCCCAGTCCGAGGGCGCCAATGGAAAACCGTTTGCAATGTACTGGATCCATAACGGCTTTGTAAATATCAACCAGGAAAAAATGTCAAAATCGCTTGGCAATTTCATGATGCTCAAAGATGTT
>JAUVKB010000203.1 GCA_030596405.1 Deltaproteobacteria bacterium | reverse complement strand
GGTTGACTTCTTCAGCTGTTTTTAGTGATGAGGGGTCATTATGTTGAATTGAGGAATGGAATAGTGGAATAAGGGACGTCCATTTGTAAATAAATAACTTGACATTGCGTGCCTGATTTTATATTTGTTTTCCTATGCCAAGACTTGCCCGATTAAATGCCCCTGGGGTTATACATCACGTTATTATTCGTGGAATAGAGCGCCGTAAAATATTTCGAGATAATAAAGATCAAAACGATATGCTTGATCGCCTTTCGGATTTGTTGCCTGCCACGAATACATCGTGCTATGCTTGGGTTTTATTATCAAATCATGCGCATTTTCTGTTCCGTTCAGGAGACCAGGGGCTTTCGAATTTAATGCGGCGGCTATTAACGGGGTATGCGATTAGGTTCAATCGCAGGCACAAACGTCATGGTCAACTTTTCCAAAATCGTTACAAATCTATCATCTGCCAAGAGGATATATATTTAAAGGAGTTGGTTCGTTATATCCATCTAAATCCATTAAGAGCAAAGATTGTTCAAGATATTAACGGGTTGAATATATATAAGTATAGTGGGCATAGCGTCCTGATGGGGAAAAAGAATTGCGATTGGCAGGATATAAAATATGTGCTTTCCAATTTTGGAAAAAGTATATTAAAGGGAAGACAAAACTATTCTTCCTATGTGAAAGAAGGTTTAGATCAAGGAAGACGCCCTGAGTTGGTTGGTGGAGGACTGGTAAGGAGCCTTGGTGGTTGGTCTGAGGCCCGGAAGTTAAGATTGAAGGGTCAGGATCGCACGAAGGGGGATGAACGGATACTTGGGGATAACGATTTTGTGATGAATGTTTTATCCGATGCAAATGAATTGATAGATCGCCGCTATAAATTAAAGAGTCTTGGATATACTATCGAAAGTCTTGAGCAAAGAGTTTTAGAGCTTTATCAGATTGAGAAAGAGGCGTTATACTCAAAAAGCAGGCAAAAGGTTCGCGCGGAGGCCAGAAGTGTGTTTTGCTATTGGGCGGTACGGGAGTTGGGATTAGAAGGGACTCGTATGGCAAAGCGCTTAAACATGAGCCAGCCAGGGGTCGTCTATGCAGTGAAAAAGGGAGAAAAGATTGTTAAGACTAACAATCTTCAAATGATTGAATAATTACTGAATTACAAATGGATGTCCCCCTTTCCCCTTTGACTTAACCTTACTCTGAAAATGGATACTTGAACATCAAGCTAAAAGATAAAACTGTAAATAAGTGTCAGTATCACCGTATACCCCACAAGGACATAAAACCAAGCGCCGGAAAATTTTGGTGTTCGCAGGGATGACAGGTTAAAACCCGCCATGATAATGAACATTGCATAGAGTATGATGGAAAAAATGACGGGGCTAAAAAAGCTTTCAAATAGAAAAACAAATGCGAACAAAAGAACATTGTTGTCCAGTGCAAGCCCTTTATAAGTTGAGCTGTCCACAAGACCGAATACATTAAAATAACTCAGTCGTATGGCACTGGTGGCAACAATCACAAAGGCACCCGGCAAATACCATGCACTGAACTGCCCATAACTTAAAAGAAAAACAGCCGGGCAGATGCCGAAACTGACCATATCGATCAACGAGTCCAGCTGCCCTCCAAATTCCCCTTGCTTTTTTGTTCTGTCCTTCATGTTTCGAGCGATAATGCCGTCTCCCCAGTCAAAAAGAACGGCCCAGATCATTGCAATGACGGCAATGGAAAAATGTTGTAAAATCGCAAAGTAGATCCCTAAAAGCGCACACAAAAGCCCTGCAAGGGAGCAGATATTTGGAAGATCTTTGGCAAACCAGAGCATGCCAGTCTGATGTGAGGGTTGATATGGTGGTTTGTTCATCACAAGCTCTCTCTATTTATTATGATACCCAAGGATAGATGCCATCGCATCCACCAGGTTGGTGTTTTCTTCTTCGGTCCGGGAGGCGATACGGAGAAAGCGATCCCCATGGGGCATGGTTTTACCCTGACAGTGTTTGATATACATATTATGGTCAATAAATAATTTTTCTGTCAATTGCGGCGCATTCAGCCCGTCGTCGGGTAGACGACAAAAAATGAAATTTGCGTCTGGCTTATAAACCGAAAGCTGTGAAAAAGCGTTCAGATTTTCATAAAGTTTATCTCGATCTTTTTTAACCTGGTTACAGCTTTTCACAAAATCCTCACGAAAATCAGGCAGGATTCTTAAGAACTCTTCGGCAAATCCGTTTATATTCCAGATATGGACACCCTGACGAACCGCATTGGCAAATTTCTGATTTATTGTAACCAGATATCCGATTCGAATGCCGCAGATACCATATGCCTTGCTCATGCTTTTAAAGATAACAATATTGGGATACTGCTCGATTTCATCTTCCATTGAAAATTGATCAGGGTTCTTTGTGAAATCAATAAAGGACTCATCAATAATCAGCAGACAGTCATGATTGGCCAGTTTCTTTGCCAGGCGCACCAGATCCTGTTTTGGGACGGCGATGGAGGTTGGATTGTTCGGTGTGACCACAACCGCAACATCTGCTCTGGCTTTAATGGAGTGGGCTGCGAATTTGTCTACATCCAGCTGGAAAGACGGCCATTCAAGGGGAAACTCTATGGCACTGTCCTTTGGCGCGGCATTCACATATTCATTAAATGACGGCACCGGAACAATTAGCCTGTTTGAAATCTGCCCCGATACGATTTTGATAAGCTCTGCCGCACCGTTACCAACAACAATGCGCTCTGGCGGCTGATCAATAAGGTTACCCACCAGATTGGCCAGAACATCCTGGGCAACCGGGTAGTTCAGGACAAGATCATGAATTTTATTTTTAAAACAGGTAAACACCTCTTCCGGCGGAAAATAAAGGTTATATAAATATGCATGATCAATAAAATCATGGCGATAATATCCACCATGCTGACCGGAGATATAGTCGTATTTCTCCGCCTGGTTGTTATAATGAGGGTTGGGCATAAAGACTTCCTTTTAAAACTTTTTTGCGGACAGGCAGGTCTGTTTTTTTTGAAAAAGTTGCACCTAAAATATTAAAGGGCAGACGGACATTTGATGGAAACAATCTTTCAGCGGATGCAAGGTCTTCTGCGGTGTCAATTTCATACCATGGCTTATGGTCGAAAAAGACAGCTTCAAGGGATAGTTTTTTTTCAATCACCAATTGCCTGAATACCGTTTCATAATAGTCATTAACCTTTCCCGCCAGGATAAATTGATTCAGTTTTTCGATAACCAGATACCAGGAGGAAACGGAAAGACTGTATATATTTACCGTCTTATAACGAATCCCGCCGGAACCATCTGCCGCATCACTATGAAATGCATTAATCGTGTTGGATGCATTGATTGTGACCGTTGAACCGTTCAGCCACGGCTTCATTTTGGCAATGGCTATCCTGTCGGGGTAAAGCATCTCGGTCAATAAAGACGGGTCAAAAACAAGATCACTTTCAATTAGCAAAAAAGGTTCATTAATAATATTTCTGGCCATCCATAAGGAGTATATATTATTTGTTGTTTTGTATAACGGGCTGAAAACATACTCAATGGTAAGATTGCCTGCCCGGGTTTCCAGAAAATTTCGAATACAGTCTTCCAGGTGACCGGTAACCACAACCAGTCGTTTGAAACCGTTTTGATTCAGGCTTTTTATCAACCGTTCCAATATGGACGTTTCATTCACAAGTGTGAGGCATTTGGGTGATTTTTTTGTAAGGGGGAGCAGGCGGCTTCCTGTACCGGCTGCCAGCAGCAAGGCTGTTGTTATGCGTTTT
>JAUVKB010000059.1 GCA_030596405.1 Deltaproteobacteria bacterium | reverse complement strand
TGATGGAAATCATCTCATCAGTTGTGACCGGATGGAGCTCTGAAATAGGTCGCGCTCTTGACTTCTTCTATTCAACATATCCGAGTGATCGGATAAACAGGATTATTCTCAGCGGAGGAGGGGCGAATATTGAAAAATTCCGGCAGCTTCTGGCTGAGGAAACATCATGTAAAGTGGAAACAATCGACCCTTTTAAAAATATTGTAGTAGACGATTTTGATTCTTCATACCTTAAACAGATTGCATCCCAGGCCGCTATTTGCATGGGCCTTGCAATAAGAAGAGTTGATGATAAATGATACGGGTTAATCTACTCCCTTTTAGGGCAAAGCGCAAAAAAGAAAATATACGACGCCAGGTTTCTGTTTTTTTACTTACCTTTATATTTGCTGCAATTGTCCTAGTCTATATTAATATCAGGTTGAACCATAAAACACTGAAATTGCAGGCTGATTTGGCAAAAATAACGGTGGAACTGGCAGACTATAAAAAAATAACCAAAGAGATAGAAGAGATAAAAGAGAAGTTGAGTCTGCTGAAACAAAAGATGACTGTCATAAGTAATCTTGAATTGAATCGAAAAGGACCTGTCCACCTTCTTGACACCATGACCCGTGTGGTGATTAAAAACCGTATGTGGTTTACCAAATTGGGTACAAAGGCAGATACTGTCACGATAAACGGTATTGCCATGGACGATAAAACGGTTGCCGATTTTATGATACGGCTTGAGGACTCAACTCTTTTCAGTAGCATAGACTTAATAACAATTAAGCACGAAAAAATCAAGGAAAGTTCAAATCTGAAAGGTTTTGCAATTACATGCAATAAGATTCAATCGAAAAATATTTCCTTAAACAAGGCAAATGGCAAGGCGAAAAAATAATGAAAAAAGCCGGCGTCTCTTTACAATCAATTGAACCGATTTTTGAAAAGATTGAAGCACTTTCAAAAACTCAAAGAATATTGATATGTGTCGGAGGTTTTATTGCCCTTATCGGGTTTTTTATGTATTTTTTGTATTACCCAAAAATGACCATGATCAAGGCGCTGCAAGTATCATATGAAAACCTTGAAAAACAACTTTTGGAGGCGAAAACTAAAGCAAAAAACCTTGAAAAATATCGAAAAGAGATGAACGAGGCGGAAGATCAATTCAAGATAGCCATGAAAGCGCTTCCCGGAAAAAAAGAAATACCATCTTTACTGACAAACATTTCTCAGGCCGGTCAAGCTTCCGGATTGGAATTTCAACTGTTTACACCGGGAAAAGAAGTAAAAAAAGACTTTTACGCTGAAATCCCCGTTTCGATCAAACTTACAGGAAACTATCATAATATAACGCTCTTTTTTGATAAAATCTCAAGACTTTACAGGATAGTCAATGTTAAAAATATCAATATGGCTCCACTGACGGATAGTGATAAGCTCAGCGCTTCCTGCACGGCGGTAACTTACAAATTTTTGGAAACTAAACCGGGCGTAGTGGAGAAAAAGAAAAAATAGATTATGTTTAGACACATCCTTGTTACATACAATATTATATGCCTTATATGTTTTGTTGCCTTTTTTACAGGTTGTGAGAACCATACTGAACCGCCTCAAAAACCCAGGGTAATTCGCAAAAAAATAATTGCAAAACCCCAAGAGCAAGAGCCGCAAAAACAAAAAAGTGTCGTCTCCGATCCTGATTTGAAAAAGAAAAATTTAGAAACTGAAGCAATAGAAACAGACAAGAAAAGAGCGCTTATTATCCCGGTCGAACAACAAATAGAGTTGCCTGACACAACAGCCAGATACAATCCAAAGGGCAAGATTGATCCGTTTGTCCCATTATTCAAAGAAAAACCAAGGATAATCAATGTTAAACGACGCATTCCACTTACCCCTCTTGAAAAGATAGCCTTAAGCCAGCTAAAATTAGTTGGAATAATCCGCCATATGGACGGAAACAAGGGTATAGTAGAGGAGGCTTCCGGCAAAGGATATATTATTGCCAAGGGGACATATATCGGAATCCACTCAGGAAGCGTAGTAGATATATTAAATGACCGGGTCATAATTAAAGAAACGGTTGAAAATATTTTAGGCAAATTAATGACACGTAAAATAGAACTTAAACTTCAGAAACCACCTGGAGAATAGATAGATGAACAACAAGATGATAAAATTATCGGAATTTTGGACTTTAACTGTTTTCCTGTTAGTAATTACAACACTTCTGGGAGGATGCGCCCCAAAAATTGTTTCAAAACAGACTGACAGGAATATGGAAAAGCAGACGGTTGAAGGCAAGCTCATTTGCGGAATAAACGCTTTTCAGGATTCTGAATCTATCCGTATAAATATTAAAGGGAATCGTCCTCTAATATATACTTCGGTTAAACAACCCTTGCCGTTGGGCGTAATTTTGTACTTCCCGGACACCGGTTTTGATAATGTCAAACCCACCGTTCCGCTGGACAATGATATTATCAGCTCAATTAATACAATAAAATTTACTGAGAAGGGGAATACAGCCCGAATTGAAATTTTATTAAAAAAAGATGTCTCCTATGACGTTGCCCGCAAAGGCACGGATCTTGAGATTTCTTTTAAAAAAAATTTTATGGCATCGGCTTCTGCTGCGCCTGATTTAAAAAACAGCAAAACGTCTGAAGCTCTGCCGCCAGGCACACAGCCGGACCTGCAATTAGAAGCACAGTATAAACAGCCCGGCAAGCAGCCTGATATGGCAATGCATGCTGAAAAAAACGTGCGTACCGCAACCCTGCTAAATTCCGTATCGTCAACCAGTATAGACAAAAAATCGATAATTACCGTAAATGCAGATGGGAAAATAAAAGATTATAAAGTTTTTACTATCAAAAATCCGCCCAGAATCGTTTTTGATTTACCCGGTTTAACAAGTCCATATAAAAAAGAACAGTCTATACCTGTTAATACCGGATGGATAAAAAAGATTCGTCACTTTGGTTATCCCGACAGGATTCGGCTCGTTATCGATACGAATAAAGAATACCTTTACTCATATTCGGTGTCTTCCGTTGAAAACGGTCTTGAGATTCAGGTAGGCACAGGTGTAACCGTCTCAAAAGGTAATGACAAAAAACAACTTTCAGCATCAAACAGCAAATCTTTTTCAAAAGAAGGAGCAACTGAAACCTTTGCCGGCCGAACAAAACCTGCATCTGTAAACCGTATAGACTTTTTAAGTGAAGATGCCGGCAAATCCACGGTAATTATCGGGACAACAAAACCTGTAAAATTTGATCTGAAAAAAGGAACAGATAAAAATCTGAATCTACGTCTTTATGACACCACCCTTCCTGATTATCGCAAGCGGCCGTTGATTACGACTCGTTTTAAAAGCGCTGTTGACTGTATAAGAGCGGTTCACCCACCTGACATAAACAAGGATACAATGATCTTAATAGATCTGCGTGAAACAGTGCCATATCTGGTTGAACAAACAGACAGCCTTTTATTGATCCATTTTGAAGCATCTTCAATTCCCCCAAGAACTTTTGAAGAAGCAAAGCTTCCGTACTGGAAAAAAATTATGGCGCAACCTCTTTCCGGAACAGCAGAAACAGAGGCAACGGAAGTAAAAGGGCAAAAAAAAGCGGGAGCAGAAACAAAAGAAACGGCAAAACCGGAAAAAATCGGCGATGAATTTTCCGTTCTTAAATCTTCAAAAAAATATACGGGAGAAAAGATAGCTTTAGATTTTTATGAAACCGATGTAAAAAATGTATTTCGCATATTAAGGACTGTAAGCGGTAAAAATTTTGCCATAGGCGATGATGTGACAGGCAAGGTTACCATGACTCTTGATGAACCGGTGCCCTGGGATCAGGTGCTGGACCTGGTTCTTAAAATGAATAAGCTCGGGATGGTTTTTGAAGGCGATATAATACGGGTCGCCACTCTCGAAACACTCAAAAAGGAAGAAGAGCTCAGGCGGGACAAACTGGCCGCGGAAAGGCAGGCAAAGGAACAGCAGATTGCCTTAGAGCCGCTTATTACCGAATACATTATTGTCAACTATGCAAACGCAAAAAGCGATGTACTTCCACATCTTGAAAAAATAAGAACATTAGACCGGGTCGGCCAAAATATTCGCGGCAGCCTCAGCGTTGATGATCGCACAAACCTTATCATAATGACCGATGTGGCCGATAGAATAAAAAAGGCAAGACAAGTCGTCAAAAGACTCGACAGGGTAACTCCGCAGGTAATTATTGAAGCAAGGATCGTTGAGGCCAGCACTAATTTCTCAAAGGAAATTGGAACCGAGTGGGGAGCCATGGGAGGTGTTCAAGAGGGGGACGATGACGCGGGAACAGGGCCGCAAAGGGGTTATGATACGGTCGGCGGCACGTACGGCTATGGTGCTTCGGTCAACCTGCCGACAACAGTGTCTGCCGGCACTATCGGATTTAATTTCATAAGACTGGCAGGCACCAGACTCCTGTTGAACGCAAAACTGATGGCAATGGAAGCCGAAGGAAAGGGTAAAATCATTTCTGCGCCAAAGGTTGTGACGCTCGATAACAAGACAGCCAAAATCAAACAGGGGTTGAGTTATCCATATAACAAGCTTGATGATTCAGGCAATACAACAACGGTATTTAAAGACGTCGACCTTATACTTGAGGTTACGCCGCACGTTACCCTTGACAACCGCATTGCATTGATTATAGAAGTCAAAAAGAATGATCTTGGTTCTATGATCAACAATCGTCAGTCTTTTATTACAAAGGAAGCTACGACTGAACTTTTAGTAGATAACGGAGATACCGTTGTAATCGGAGGCATTATTAAGACAACGGAACGATCCGGTGAGAGTGGGCTTCCATGGCTAAAAAAAATTCCTGTCGCAAAATGGCTTTTCAAATCAACAACCGAATCCAAGGTTAAGGAAGAGCTTCTGATATTTATCACCCCTACTATTGTTCAGCTAAAACAGCGTGATAATACTCTTTAACATATTTAATTTAACATAATGCAAAAAGGTTTCATAACAACAATATCTGGAGGAAAATTTTGATGAAATTCAATCGGGTTATATTAACACTTGCTTTTATTATATTAACTCTATTTTCTTTTCAGATAGTCGGCTGCGGGTCATCGGGCGGAAGCAGCAGCGGAGGAGGAGGCGATGTTCCTCCGGAACCGCCGGAACCGGAAACGCCTGCAGCTATAAGCGTAACAGCTTACCCTGATTCAATCAATCCTGGAGAATCAGCCAATATTTATGCCGCGGTATTTGACGCAAGTGGGAATGCCATGCCCGGCATAGAGGTTATTTTTACATTAGACGATCCTGTACTTGCATATATTACCAGTACGGCAGCAACATCAAGCTTGGGCATAGCAACTGCCCTGCTCACCGCCAGAGACTCATCCGGTGAAGTCGGGGTGACTGCAACCGTAGGAGATGTCAGCAATGAGGACCCAAAACAGATTGTCATTCTTGATGAATCAGCGCCAAGTTCTATCAGTTTGACTGCAAATCCGCAGAGCATACTTGTTCAGGGCACTTCAGCGTTAACCGCCGAAGTGCTTGATTCAGACGGCAACCCGGTTGCAAACGGCACGGTTGTTATGTTTGAGGTTGAAAATACGATCTATGGAAGCGTATCTGCAACTGCAACGACAAACAGCGGCTTTGCGACAGTTACGTTCGAGGCGGCCGGCCAGCCTGGAACGGCTGTGATAAATGCAAGTTCCGGCGGGGCTTCCGCGTCCGTTGATGTTGAAATTGTTCAGGCGCCTGCGGCAGCCATACAGTTTCTTTCGGCCGAGCCTCAATCCATAGCTCTCCAGGGAACAGGAGGAATAGAGACCTCAACGATTCAATTTGTGGTTAAAGACAGCAATGACAATCCGCTTAGCGATGTAAATGTTTTTTTTGAAATGCAGGGGCCCAATGGAGGTGAATATATCAATCCTTCCGGAGTTCCTCCTGATGAAATAGACGTTTCTACAAACGAAGACGGGATAGCACAGGTGATTCTGCACAGCGGAGACGTTGCCGGTCCTGTTATTATCAGCGCGACTATCGACATTTCGGGTTCAACCATGACAACCAAATCATCAGTGGTTTCGATTGGAGGCGGGGTTCCTTCCGCAAAACGTTTCAGTGTTGCATCAGAACTGCTTAACCTTCCAGGGCTTGCGTATAACAACAGAACAACTCAGGTTACAGCCTATTTTGCCGACCGCTTCGGCAATTATAATGTGCTGGAAGGGACTACCGTCTCTTTTGCAACAGAGGTTGCCCTTGCAGCTTTATCGAGTGAAACAACTATAGATGAAAACGGCTATGCAATTGTAACGGTCAGAACCCAGCAGCCGGCAATTCCGGGAATCGACGCTCCTGAAAATGTTCTGGCAGAAGACTGGGAAACCGACTTGCAGGGCTATGTCTTTGACACATACGGCTACAGTACAGACCGGCATCCGCGTGACGGCCTGTGTTCCATTCTTATCTATACAAAGGGTGAGGAACATTTTGACGACACAAATGCCAACGGGATGTATGACACAGGCGAATCATTTTTGGACACATTTGACGATCCCTTCTGCGATTATAATGATAATGTCACGTATGACGGGCCTGTATCCACCGATCCTGAAGAGCTGTATATCGATGCGGCAGCCAATGGAGTATGGGATGGGAAAAATGGAGTGTGGGATTCAAATAAATATATATTTTCCAATTTTCCGATACTGGTTACAGGTTCACCGATAATCTTAATCGATACAGGCAGTTTTACAGTGGAAGACGGGGGTTCACAAATAATAAAAGTGCTTGTCTCCGATATAAATCTGAATCAGTTATCGCCCGGGTCGGAGGTAACGATTTCCACCGATGTCGGAAAACTGGCCGGCAGAACGCATAATGAATATTTAAACAGCAACGCGGTAGGGCCGACCATGAACGGTCAGCTTGGATTGATTGAGTACACTCTCGTCATTTATGATAAAGACCCTGGCGATGATGATGAGCCTAAAGGCGGTTCCATTACCATAAAAGTCGATTGGGAAGGGATTACAATAGAAACTTCAATCTATGGCAGCGTTGATTAAAATATAAAGTTGATTAATAACAAAAGTGTAAAGCGGATAAAAATGGGCGTTTTACACTTTTGCTTAAAAGTAGAATCTTGGAATCCGATCCGACACGGTTGATATAACTTCATAACTGATTGTGTTTAAATTTGAAGCGATTTCATCAGCCGATATAGACGCTTCACCCTGCCTGCCGAAAATCACAACTTCGTCCTCGACAGCCGTTTTTGGTATATGCCCCACATCCAGCACTGTAGAATCCATGCACACACGGCCTATTACCGGAGCACTGTGCCCGCAAACCAGCATGCGCCCGCGTGAAGACAGCATACGATTAAATCCGTCCGCATATCCGATCGGCACTGTCGCTATGGTGGTCGGTTTTTCAGTTTTACAAGCGCCGCCGTAACCGACACTGAATCCGGCGGGCACATCTTTTAAATGCATTATTATAGATTTCAACGCCATGGCAGGTTTAAGAGAGATATGCCTTTTTGCGGCGTCATGCGCAACATACAAACCATAAACATATATGCCGGTGCGGACCATATCAAGATGGGCTTCAGGCAGATTAATAATTGCAGCGCTGTTGGCAGCGTGACGGATCGGCACCTCGATACCGGAGATACGGAGCCGGTTTAAAAAATCCATAAAAATTGCAAACTGGCTCTTTGCAAAAGCCTTGTCGGAACTGTCTGCCGTAGCAAAATGGGTAAATATTCCTTCTAGTTCCAGGCCGGGAAGGCGGGCAATCGATTCGACTTCATATACAGCGCTACCCTCAGCGCCGGAAAGGGATGTTCTGAAACAATCCGGCAGAATGCCTAACCTTCCCATCCCTGTATCGACTTTAATATGGATTTTAATTTTTTTATTATCTAAAACTGCAATATCAGAAAGTGCCTTTGCAGTTTTGAATGAACAAATTGTTTGGGTCAGATCAAATTCGGCAAGCATTTTCGCAAGGGCCGGACGCGTAAAACTGAAAATCAGAATCGGGGCGTTTATGCCGGCTTTTCTTAACTGGATGCCCTCGTTTATTCTTGCCACGCCCAGAAAGTCCGCACCGTTTTTCAATGCCTTGCGACTCACCTCAATCGCGCCATGCCCATAAGCGTTGGCCTTTACAACCGCCATCAGGCGCGCATTAGGATTGGTAATACGCCTTACTTCACGCACGTTGTTTGCTATGGCTTTTAAGTCGACTTCAGCCCAGAGCGTTTGAGAATCCATTATTTTCCATACAACTAGATCAAGACCGCATGATCGCACATAATGTTATTATTTTCCCGCCGGACAGTTGCAGCGGCAACATCCTGATCATGCTGGAAAAACAGAATCCAGTTTTCCATAAGTGCCCTGCCGAGAAGTCTTTCTTTTTCCTCCATCAGGATCAAAGGGTAATTATCATATGCCATATGCCATGTTACAGGAAGGTGCGCGGACGTGGGGATAAGATCCGCGCAAAAAAAGAGCGAACTTTTCTCACCTTTTATCAATGGATGCTGCTGGCCGGAAGTATGTCCCATGGTTACGATAATCTCTATGCCGCAAAACAGTTCTTGCGGACCTTCTACAAGCCTTAAGACCCCAGCTTCCTTCAGTGGCATAAAATTTTCTTCCATATAACTTGAAACGTCCCTTAGACCAGGATTAAGTGCCGCCTCAAACTGGTCTTTTTGCAGGTAATACGTTGCGTTGGGGAAAGTTGGTTCAATTATGCCGTCTTTGATGAAGGTCGATCCACCGGTGTGGTCAAAATGAAGATGCGTGATGATGACATCCGTAATGTCACCGCAGTCTAATCCATGTTTTGACAAAGACAGATCAATGTTCGTCGAACCTTTGATGAGATTATATATTTTTATAAGTTTTTCAGATAATTTATTGCCCGGTCCCGTATCAACCAGAATATTTTTCCCTTTTCCCTGTATCAGAAGGGACCTTGCTTTCATCGGAATAAGGTTTTTCTCATCCGCGGGGATTTTTTTTTCCCATAACACCTTGGGAACAACGCCAAACATTGCGCCGCCATCTATGGCAAAACTTCCAAGTTCAACAGAAGAACATTCATAATCGCCAAATTTCATAAGCACTCCGTGTAACAGGTTATAATACTTTCTATCCCTTTTCTTTAAAACCGCATCCCTTTGTCATGCATATAAAGAAATTTCCTTCTTTTTTTGTCGATTTTTCAACTAAAAACTTCGCTCCGCATTCAGGACATTTTTTTGCAACAGGTTTATCCCAGAGAGCAAATTTGCAATCAGGAAAACGGCTGCAGCCGTAAAAAATTTTGCCGCGTCTTGACTTTTTTTGCACAAGACTCCCTGTGCACCCTTTTTCGGGACAATTTACACCCGTTGACAGGCCTGATCCTCCCTGATCGACAGACCGGGTATTTTTGCAATCAGGATACCCGCTGCATGCCAAAAATTTTCCGTATTTTCCCTCCTTGACGACCATAGGTTTTTTGCATTTTTCACAAATTTCATCTGAAACCTGATCGCTGGCTGGTTCGACCGGATGAATCTTTCCCTTTTCATCCCTTACGTAATTTCCGGTATAAGCACAATCCGGATATCCGCTGCACGCGAGAAAAAGGCCGTTTCTGCCGAACTTGACGTGAAGCTTTTTATTGCATTTGGGACATACAAGTTCTGTGGACAAGCCGACACCTTTTACGTTGAGCATATTTTTTGTCGCCAGATCCAGTTCTTTTTTAAAAGGGTCGTAAAAACGGGTTAAAACCTCAATGCAATCAATATCCGCCGATTCAACGCGATCTAAATCGTCTTCCATTTTAGCGGTAAAATCGACATCAAAAATATCAGGAAAACTTTTGATTAAAAGATCATTAACAATAAATCCAAGTTCATTCGGCCTGAAATACCCTTTAACAAGATCGACGTATCCTTTGCCACGGATTGTGGATAATATCGCAGCATAGGTGCTTGGACGACCGATTCCGTTTTCTTCAAGCTCTTTTATCAAAGATGCTTCTGAAAACCTGGGGGGAGGCATAGTAAAGTGCTGTTTTGGTTCGTATTTATTTAGTTGTAATACCGTCCCTTCAGAAAGTTCCGGCAGGCTTTCTCCTTTTTTCTTTTTGTTTTCCATTTCATCGTCCGCCGACTTATAAAGGGCCATAAAACCGGGGAATTTAACAGATGAACCGCTCGCGTTAAAAATATAGGGGCCGGCTTTGATCGATATTGAATTCTGGTTTATCAGGGCCTCTTTCATCTGGGATGCGACAAAACGCTTCCAGATCAAGCTGTATAAAGCCGACTGGTCTTTGGAAAGATAAGAGGCTATTTTTTCAGGGCTATTAAAAACCGACGTGGGACGTATGGCTTCGTGGGCATCCTGCGCCTTTTTACGATTCTTGAAAAATCGTGGTTTTTCAAGAAGATATTTTTCCCCAAATTTTTCATGGATGAACTTGAGCGCATCTTGCGCAGCCTCTTTTGCGATCCTGGTTGAATCGGTCCTCATATAAGTTATAAGCCCGACCGGCTCTCCAGGTCCAAGATCGATGCCCTCGTAAAGCTGCTGGGCCACAACCATTGTTTTTTTTGCCGTAAATCCAAGTTTCCGTATAGCTTCCTGTTGTAGTTTACTTGTAATAAAGGGGGGCAAGGGGTTTCTTTTTACGGTTTTTTTAATAACTTTCTCCACGACCAAATCGACCCCGGACAATTCATCCAAAATTGCATTGCTTGCCTTTTCATCAGGGATTTTAATCTTTTTTCCGTTCTTTTTTACAAGTTTTGCCGTAAATGGCGGAGGTGAATCGCCTGCAAGAAAGGCGGTAATCGACCAGTATTCTTCAGCCTCAAACGCAAAAATAGCCCTTTCTCTGTCGCAGATTATTCTTACGGCAACAGATTGTACACGCCCTGCGCTTAGTC
>JAUVKB010000105.1 GCA_030596405.1 Deltaproteobacteria bacterium | reverse complement strand
GCTTACAGGAAAAACTGGCGCTATGACGGCGGCGGAAGGGTAAACCTGTACAAGGGGCATTTGACTGAAAATGGATTAAATTTTTCAGCCGGTAAAAAATCAAAGATAGCGATTTATGATTCGTATGTGGCAGGAAAGATTAAAAAGAAAAAACGGATTATTGTCGATTCAACGGTTGATGGGAAAAACAAACGCAAAGCAAAAGTTGTATCAAGATGGCTGTATCCTGAAGACAGCGCTCTTGATATTGAAATTATTACAAACTGCCTGGCGGCGGCAAAGCCTTCTATAAGAGGGGCTTACGGCCTTGATTTTTGACAATATGGAAGTTAAACTGCATTTTTCACGATACGAGTTCAAATACATTCTGCCTTATGCTCTGCGTAAGTCATTAGAGTCTGAACTCCAGTATTTTGTTGAACTTGATCCTTTTGTGGTGGACAAACCGGGCCGCAAATATTTTGTTCGAAGCCTCTATTACGATAATAGTTGTTTTTCAAATTATTATGAAAAAATAGACGGTTTGATGCAACGGGCAAAATTCAGGATAAGAACCTATACAAACGACGGGTGTGACGACTGCCCCGAATTTTTGGAAGTAAAGGGACGCCACAACAATTTGGTTTATAAACACAGGACAAAACTATTTGATAATATGCCGGTTGATGATATATTAGTCGATTCTCCGCTGGTTTTACCATGCAAGACTTTTACATCATTATGCAGCACAACAAATAATGTTGTTTGTGCTGTAAAAGACGGTCCCATAAAAACAAAGTTTCTTTATGAGGTGTTTCGGAAAAATTTGGCGCCTGTAATACTTGTCGATTATTGGAGACGTCCTTATGTCAGCAAGTATGATCCTGAATTTCGTCTTACCTTTGACGATAATCTTTATGCTGCGGCCGCAAAAGATCTTTTTCCTGCCGGGCATATAAATGCCAGGGCGCTGCTTTCCGGCTATACAATACTGGAAGTTAAATTCAGGTTTCATATACCCAAATGGTTCCACCGGTTGATACAGACCATGGAGCTGAGAAGGGTATCTATTTCAAAATATTGTGAAGCCATAGAATGCCATGGCATGGCGGACAAGCTGGAATAGCGTCAGCGGTTTAACGTAAAAAAAGGAAAATATTAAATGAATCAAGCAGTTATCGACTTACTGGGTGAAGTGCCGCAGATTTACGGTCCTTATCAGATCCTTATCAATTTGGGATTAAGCATTGTTTTGGGAATAATTGTCGCAACGGTTTATCAGCAAACCCATAAAGGATTATCTTATTCGCAGTCATTTACCTTAACCATAGTGTTTGTTACGGTGATTGTCGCAATGGTTATGATGGTAATAGGAAACAGTCTTTCCCGCGCTTTTGCGCTGGTCGGCGCTTTAAGTATTATCCGTTTCAGAACGGTAGTTAAAGATACAAAAGATATCGCTTATGTATTTTTAGGACTTGCCGTCGGCATGGCTGCGGGAACCGGAAACTATATTCTGGCTCTTGCCGGCACCCTGGTCATCTGTTCTCTTGCAGTCATATTGAACCGGATAAATTTCGGCGCGCTTTACAAGAGCGAATTTATTCTTCGATTCCGTTTTGACAAAAAATTTGACAGCGCATCTTATCTTGAGCTTATCAATAAAATGGTCAAATCGTCCAATCTTTTGCATATAGAGCCTTCGGGCGATGGTCAACAATTGCAGCTCACCTATGACATAGTTTTAAGAGAGGGGACAACCGCCCAGGACTTGGCCGGCGCTTTCGGCAGGCAGGAAGGTGTGTCTGAAGTTATTCTTATTGCGTCAAAAAACGATGTCGATTATTAGAGATCGTAATTGTTCAAGATTGACTTTATCCCAGTTATCATTCGGGTTATCATCCGGTTTTTCTTTAGGGGTTTCAATGATTTTAGGAATACCGGAAAATCTCTTATCGTTCATAAAGAATGAAAATGCTTTTATCCCTATAAATCCTTGCCCTATATGTTCGTGCCGGTCGACTCTGGAGCCCAACATTTTTTTTGAATCATTTAAATGGATCAGATAAAGATTGTCCATGCCCGTTATCGTTTCAAAGTCTTTGAAGGTTTTTTGAAAGGCCGCCTTTGTCCTGATATCATAACCGGCCGCAAAGATGTGGCATGTATCAAGGCAGACGCCTATCCTGTTTTTATCTTTTACGCCGTCTATTATAGACGTAAGCTGTTCAAATGTATGACCTATGCTGCTGCCTTGTCCTGCCGTAGTTTCAAGTAAAAGGCGTGTCTTTGCGTCGGGCGTGTCATTAAATATTTGGTTTATGCTTTGTGATATACGGCATGTCCCTTCCTTTTCACCGCTTCCCATATGAGAGCCCGGGTGAAGCACGACATAAGGTATAGACAGCAGGGAAGAACGGACAAGTTCATGTTTGAGCGCATCTATTGACCTGGCATGCTTTGCAGTATCGTTTGCAGCCAGATTGATAAGATAAGACGAGTGTGAGGCAATAGCCTTGATGCCGGTTTCTTTTATTGCCTGTTTGAAAAGCTTGATATCTTTTTGTGAAAGCGTTTTTTCCTTCCAGGTGGAAGCATTTTTTGTAAATATCTGAAGTGCGGTGCAGCCCAGAGATTCTGCCGTATAAAGCGCGTTGTGCAAACCCTTTGCAATGGAAAAATGTGCGCCCAGAAGGCAGGAATGCGGCTTGTTTTCTGACAAATTAATACTGTTTTGAGGCATCTGTTTTTTCTCTGTTTTTTCTCTGTTGATGAATTTGACGAATTTGCGATTGTATAAACTCTTGTGCCGGATGATTTATTTTTATAAGGTATATCACAACAATATCAAATTTGTGAATATATAATTCAGATAACGCCTGTTTATAAAAAAGCGGCGTTGCCAAGCCTTTATTCTTAGGAGAAAAATCCGAAATTGCCGGATTTTGCGTATAATAAATCTATAAAAAATATTCCGCCGGACTGGCATGACATTCTCTCATCAAGCATTGAAACTTCCGATGAACTGGCAAAATATTTTCATGTAGATAAAAAAAAGATTCAAAAGGTTGCAAAACGTTACCCAATGCGGATAAATCCGTATTATCTTTCTTTGATGATCAAGGCTGGAGATCCTATATGGAGACAGGCTGTGCCTGATCAAATGGAAATAGAAAACAGTTTTGAAATTGATGATCCGCTTGCAGAAGAAAGCCAGTCGCCTGTGCCCAACCTTATCCATCGTTATCCTGACAGGGTTTTATTCATGGTTTCCAGCCAATGCGCCGTGTATTGCCGGTTTTGTATGCGCAAAAGAAAAGTCGGTGCTCCTTTTGCCGTTACGGATGAAACCGTAAGAGAAGGGATAAACTATATCAAAAAAACAAAGTCGATACGTGAAGTGCTTGTTTCCGGCGGTGACCCGCTTCTTCTCGAAGATGATGATTTAAATAATTTGTTAACAAAACTGCGTGAAATTTCACATGTTGAGATTATAAGGATACACACACGTGTGCCGTGCACACTTCCACAGAGGATTACAAAAAATCTGGCAAAAATTCTAAAACGTTTTCACCCGCTTTTTATCAATATCCATTTTAACCACCCGGATGAAATTACCTGTCAAGCATCCAGAGCATGCGCTGAACTTGCAGATGCTGGCATCCCCCTTGGCTGTCAGACCGTTCTTTTAAAAGGTATAAATAACAATCCACGGGTTATGAAACTTTTAATGCAGAAACTTTTAAAAATAAGGGTAAGGCCGTATTATATTTTTCATGCCGACCCGGTAAAAGGGACAGCACATTTTAGAACGTCGATTAATGACGGATTGAAAATCATGGCTGCTCTTCGAGGATATGTTTCCGGGATGTGCGTGCCGCATTATATGATCGATCTTCCCGGAGGCGGAGGGAAAATTCCCCTGCTGCCGGAATATGTAAAAGATGTCATTGACGGGAAATTAAAAATTAAAAACTATAAGGGCGAATTTTTTGAGTATCCTCTAAATTTTTAAACAGGATGCTTGATTCGGAATAATCTTATGATGTATTGTTTTTTTATAAACGGCGCGATAAATGGTAATGGTATTTAAAAAATTTACAAACATTAATTTAAAGAGGTCATCATGAATTTTGATTCCGTTGAAACAAAAATACCGACGCTTGGCAAGCCGGGAATACCATCATCTATTAAAAGAGCGGAAGGAGAACCGCTTAATATTAACTTTACGTCGGATGAGGTCAGGATTTTAGTTGATGTGGATGTTAAGAGAACGGTTGCGGCGATCAAGAAGGGAAAGAAACCGGCCTCTTTTGAGCTGGCAGGGCCCAGGAGCAAGATATACTTTGATCCGAGCAAGCTCAGATGTGCCATGGTGACATGCGGGGGGCTTTGCCCGGGTCTGAACGGCATTATTCGATCTATAGTTTTGGAGCTTTACTATGGGTACGGCGTAAAGAATATATACGGAATTCAGTACGGCCTTCAAGGCTTTATCCCTAAATATGGCCATGACATCATAGAGCTTGATGCCGGAACCATAGGGAGTATAATTAAAAAGGGCGGTTCTTTTTTAGGGTCTTCCAGGGGGCCTCAGGATATCGAAGAGATTGTCGAGTGTCTGGACAGAATGAACATCGGCGTCCTTTTTATGATCGGCGGTGACGGGACCCTTATGGCTGCGACAAAGATAGCGGATGCGATAACAAAACGGAACTTAAAAATAAGTGTCATCGGAATACCAAAGACCATTGACAACGATATATACATGGTATCCAGATCTTTTGGTTTTGATTCCGCGGTTGAGGTGGCTACTCAATCCATAAGGGCGGCGCATAACGAAGCAAAAGGATATCCCAACGGCATAGGTTTAATAAAATTGATGGGCAGAAATTCCGGTTTTATAGCGGCGTCAGCCTCTTTAGCCCAGCAGGATGTAAACTTTGTGCTGATACCGGAGATTGATTTCGATCTTGATGGGCCGCATGGATTCCTGGCGGCTCTTGAAAAACGTTTAAAGCGCAGGGGACATGCAGTTATTGTGGCTGCGGAAGGAGCGGGCCAGAAATTTTTTAATGACAAGGATCAGGCGCGTGATGAATCCGGAAATATAAAATTGTATGATATCGGAATATTCTTAAAAGATAAGATATCTTCTTATTTTAATGATAAAAATATCAACATATCGCTTAAATATATAGATCCAAGTTATATAATAAGGAGCCTGCCTGCCAATGCTAATGACCATGTATTTTGCAGTTTTTTGGGGCGTAATGCGGTTCATGCGGCCATGGCAGGAAAAACAAAGCTGCTTATCGGTAACTGGAACAATACTTTTATACATATTCCCATGGTTGCCTCGGTTGGAAAACGCAAGCATGTCGACCCAATGGGAATTTTGTGGCGCAGTGTTCTTGAAGCAACAGGCCAGGGTTCATTAATAAATGGTGAACAAATGACCAAGTAAAACAATATCGGAATATTATAAGGAGGTGACAAAAATGAGGATAGGCATTTTAACTGGCGGTGGTGATGTGCCCGGATTAAATTGCTGTATCAAAGCTATTGTCAACAGGGCCGTAGATGAGGGCCACGAAGTTTTTGGCATCAGAAAAGGCTGGAAAGGTATTTTATGGTTTAACCCTGATGACCCGGACAGTTTTAACAAAAATATCATTGCACTGGATAAAAGCAACGTTCGAACAATCGACCGTTCCGGCGGTACCATCCTGCACACAAGCCGCACTAATCCCGGAAGCGTAAAACCTGATGAAGAACCTGAGTTTCTCCGTGATCCAAAGCATCTCAATGCCGAAGAACAGGACATGCGTCCACGCGATTTTACCCCTCATGTTCTAAAAAATTTGGAGTACCTGGGCATTAATACGCTCATCCCGGTCGGTGGCGATGATACTTTAAGTTATGGTGAACGATTGCACCGTGAGGGTTATCCGATAGTGGCGATCCCGAAAACAATGGACAATGATGTTTATGGCACCGACTATTGTATCGGTTTCGGAACAGCCGTCACACGGAGCGTGCAATTCATTCACCAATTACGCACGAGCACAGGTTCTCATGAACGGATTGCGGTAGTTGAATTATTTGGCCGTAACTGTGGTGAAACAGCGCTCATCAGTTCATACCTGTCCAGCGCGGACAGGGCCGTTATACCTGAAGTATCTTTTGATCCCGAACGCCTGGCCGAACTCCTGTTAAAAGACAAGCTGGCCAATCCCAGCAATTATGCCGTGCTGGTAATTAGTGAAGGCGCTCACATGGCTGGAAGTAAAGTCGTGGAATTCGGCGAGACTGACGCCTATGGCCATAAAAAACTGGGCGGCATCGGAGAAATTACAGGCGAAGCCTTGAAAAAACTGAGCGGGCAGGGCATTATCAACCAAAGGCTTGCTTACCTCATGCGCTCGGGCGCGCCAGATAGCTTAGACCTGATGGTTGCGATGAATTTTGCCAACCTGGCTATGGATCTGATCAAAGAAGGGGCCGGCGGGCGAATGGTCGCCTTGCAGAATGGGCAATATACTCACATATCCATGAATACGATTACCAGCGGGGTTAAGCGGGTAGATGTCGAAGAGTTGTATGACAAAGATGGGTATAGGGCTAAAGTAAACACCGTGCTTGGCAAACCGATGTTTTTGTATTAAGGAAGAGCGGGCATAAAGATACAAGAAGTCACCATACTTGGTTTGGGCCATGAATTGTTTTATTCTATTAAAAAAAGGGGGGGGTATATGTCTGTTATTACAATTGCACGGCAGTTAGGTTCGGGCGGTAAAACAATGGGTGAAATTATTGCTAAAAAATTGGGATACACCTTTATTGATACTGAAATTGTCAGAATGGTTTCAAAACATGCAAGGGTATCACCCGACTGGGTAAAATCTATTGAACAGGACGCTGGAGGCACATTGCTGAAATTTATTGACGGGCTGGTCGCAAGAAATTTTCTGGAGCGTATTCTGGATGACAAAAGAGGATATATTGATAATGATATTTATGTTGATTCGCTTTATAAAGTAATGTCGCGGTTGGCCAAAGAGGGAAATTGCGTGATTCTCGGAAGGGCCGGCCAGTATATCTTAAAAGACTATGAAGATGTTTATCATTTGCTCCTTGTCGCCGAAAAAGAGGATAGAATGAAATTCATGGAAAAAAGATATAATATTACACATTCAAAATCTAAAAGTTTAATTGCCAAATATGATAAAAGAAGGCGGAATCTGTATAAATGTTTTGGCAAATACGATTATGACCAGCCGACTGATTACCATTTGGTCTTAAATATGGGCAGGGTAGATATTGATAAGGCGTCTGATATTGTTTGTAGATTAGTGGTCAAATAATCGGTCAAATAATTTGATTGGCCGATTATTTGAAGTTTTTCCTTATCGGTCAAAACCTTCGGTCGACGTACTATCAGTACGCTTCCCTCAGGTTTTTCCCTCTATTTTAAAGTTCGTTACCCCAGATGGTTACGCCTGCAACACAGTTTGCCGGGAAGCCTCCGAGGTTCTGGGTAAGCCCAAGTCGCGGATTTTTAATCTGACGTTCACCGGCCTTGCCCTGAAGCTGTTTATAAACTTCATAGGTCATTCTGATGCCGGAAGCG
>JAUVKB010000179.1 GCA_030596405.1 Deltaproteobacteria bacterium | reverse complement strand
CTCTTGACAAGACCGATTAATGCAAGAAAAATTAATGCCAGGATATAAAAAGCGGCCATGGCCTGCATTCCGGATAAACCGAGTAAATTTCCGCCCGTAAATACAAGAACAGCTATGATTGTCCCTAAAACAATCGGATAAAAGGTGGCAAAAAGCATCCATTTTGTGCTTCCGGTCTCAAGCCTGACCATCAGCAGCGTGGGAATACAGGGAGGATACATGGCCATAAAGAGCATTATGGCCAGCACGTGAAGAGACGTCCAACCCTTTTCTTTTTCCTTTATCCTTTCTTCAAGCGCCTGTTCTTTTCCCTCGGGCGGCGACTGGTAGATACCGCCCAGGGTCGCCACGCTGCTCTCCTTTGCCGCAAAAGCGCTCATAAGAGCAATATTTATCCGCCAGTTAAAACCCGCCCACCTGGTTAACGGCTCCATAAAACGTCCGGCACGGCCCATGTAACTGGTTATAATTGTCTCTTCCTTTATTTCCCTTCGAAGTTTATTCGTGGTTCTGCTCAGTTTTTTATAGGCATTGTAAACCTTTTCGGCATGTTTATCTTTTATCACCTCGCCTTTGACTTCATATTTCCCCTTTTTTACGATCTTGAAAAATTCAAAGTTTTCTTTTCTGAATTTTTGATCAACGGCCTTTTTTGCCTTCTTGTCTTTGGCGCGCATTTTTGCCCTTTTATAATTTTTCCAATATGTTGCAAATTCCATCAGGTTGTCTTCAGCCACAAGGCAGGCATAAGGGTTGTCCTTTTCTGTTTTTTCAAAAAAGACCTGTTGAGCCTGATCAGCCTGACTTGTATAATAAATTATTTTTTCTTTGCTGATGCCTGGAAAATAAATAAGCGCATAGACAATGACGGAGACTAAAATAACGATAGTGATAATCTTTTTGACAAAGAGCCACGTCCTTTCCAGACATCGTCTGAGAACCCCCTGGACAGTCGGCACGTGATAGGGAGGCATTTCCATGATAAACGGCGCGCTTTCTTTTTTTCTCAGCACTGTAATACTCAATATCTTGGCTACGGAAAGAGCTATAAGTATGGTAATGGTAGCGATAAAAAACATGGCGATCCCCTTATGCGCCGTAAAAAAGATCCCGATTAGAAGCACGTAAAAAGGAATTTTTGCCATACAGTTCATTAGCGGGACAATCATAATGGTTGCCATCCTGGCTTTCTCATCTTTCATACCCCGGCACGCGAGAACTCCAGGTATGGCGCACCCTCCGACATAGAGGCCGCCGATGACCATGGGCAGAACAGACTGGCCGTGGAGACCGAAATATCTGAAGATCCTGTCCAGGATAAAGGCCATTCTGGCCATATATCCCGTGTCTTCAAGGATCGCGATAAGGGCAAACAGGATAAGGAAAATAGGCACGTAATTCAGCACGGCAATGGTTCCGTCTACGACCCACAGGGGCATGGAGCGAAAAAGCGGATCAAAAATAAATCCTTCGAAAGGCAGCCGCAACGCGATAAAACCCCTGAACCAGGCAAGCACAGGCCATGTGTAGGCAGTGAGCTTGTAACCATAAACTATGGCAAGTTCATAAATCAGATAGATGGTGGCGGCCAGAATAACCGGCCCTGAAAAACGGTTGCAAGCTACCTGATCAATCCTGTCTGTGAGCGTTCTGCTTATCTCTTTTTTGCGGGTAACGCTCGCTTCTACAATCCGCTCGGCCTCGTGATGACGCGTTATGGCTATGAGCATCTGCGGAGACTTTTTGTGTTTTTGCGTAAAGTCTTCTCTTTTTTCTTCCGCCAGTTTTAGTATGGCCCCGCTTTTTTTTGAATATTCCCTGACTATTCTTTGCGCCTCTTCATCATTTTCCATAAGTTTTACCGCGAGCCATCGAACCGGATAGCGGCCGGAAATTTCCGTCTCCTCTGAAAGGCGTTTTTCCAGAGTATGCAAAAGATGTTCAAAATCCTCTCCATAATCGATTCGAAAGGAGGCCTTTTGCCCTTTTTCAGCGGCCGTCAGGATAGCTTCCCTAAGTTCGTCTTTCCCTTTGCCCCTGTTTGCCACAGTAGAGACAACTCGCGTTCCCAATTGCCGGCCAAGCTTTTGAATGTCGATCTTATAACCCCGTTTTTCGGCCACATCGATCATATTCAGGTTAATGACAAGAGGAACATCCATTTCCGCTAATTGAAAGGCAAGATAAAGGCTTCTCTCTAAACTGGAGGCATCCACAACATCAACAACCACCGCCGGCTTATCGTTAAGCAAAAAATCTCTGGCAATGCGCTCTTCCTGTGTATAGGAGGTCAGGCTGTGTGTGCCTGGAAGATCGACCAGTTCAACCCGTTTCTTTTGAAGACTAAAAAAACCGCTCTTTTTCTCTACGGTCACGCCCGGATAATTGGCTACATGCTGCCTTGCGCCGGTAAGAACATTGAAAACAGTGGATTTGCCCGAATTGGGCTGGCCTGCTAAAACCGCCATGATTTTCCGTGATTTATCATTCATATCAGGGTTACCTCAACCAGTTTGGCTTCAGAGTGGCGCAGGCTGACATAATATCCCTTTAATAAAAACTCAACAGGGTCCACAAGAGGAGCGTTCCGTATAACTTTTATACGGGTTCCGGGAATAAATCCCATATCAAGAAGCCTCTGCTGCATAATGCCCTCTGAAACGGTATTCACAATTTCGCACTCCTGATCCGGCTTGATTTCGTCTAATGTCATTATCCATATCCCCTTAACCCGCAATTCCTGTCCAGTATTTCCCTGACCGTTTTCAGCATCGCTTTCATCTTGTAAGGTTTGGCGATAAATCCTCCGGCCCCCGCCTCCTGCAATCTGTTTTTTTCCAACTCGGCTGAATATCCGCTTGCGACAAGAATATTTATCCCGGGCTCTATCTTCAAAAGCTCCTGGAAACATTTAAAGCCGCCCATACCGGGCATGTTCAAATCAAGAATGACCAGATCGGGACAAAAAACCCCGACTGTCTCTATGGCCTCTTCCCCGGTCTTAGCCGTTATTACGGTATAGCCGGAGCGCTCCAGAAACTCCTTCCCAACCTCCAGGACAGCCTTTTCATCATCCACCACAAGAATAGTTTCAATACCGTCGGCGATCTCTTGCACCTGCATGTCATCCGCGTTCCGGCTGTTTTTTTCCCCATTCAGCGCGGGACGGTAGATTTTAAATGTAGTCCCCCGGCCAGGCATGCTCTCACAATAGACATGTCCATTATGATTTTTAACTATTCCATAAACCATGGCAAGCCCAAGTCCCGTGCCTTCGCCGACCTCCTTGGTTGTGTAAAATGGCTCAAAAATATGTTCCACTACTTCTTCGGCCATGCCGGTGCCGGTGTCGGAAACTGCCACAAGAACATATTCACCCGGCAAAGCATCCGGAATGGCCCGGCAGTATACACCGTCATGGGCTATATTCTCCGTCTGCACGACCAGTTCTCCACCGTCAGCCATGGCGTCTCCGGCATTTATAACCAGGTTCATAATGACCTGTTCCATCTGACCGGCATCTGCATTGACCCAGTTGAGTCTGTTTGACAGATGAAACCGGACATCTATCATCCTGGAAACAGAGCTTTCGATAATTTTTTTGATCTTCTCAATCTCGCCATTCAGATCCAGAGGAGACGGTCTGATCTCCGCCTTGCGGCTGAAATCTAAAAGCTGCCTGGTAAGTTCGGCGGCGCGAAGGGTCTGTCTATTTATAATGCTTAATTTTCTGTGGTCGGGATCATCCTCATTTTTGCCCAAGAGGAGGAGCTCCGTAAAACCGGAAATACCCTGAATGATATTGTTAAAATCATGGGCAATACCGCCGGCCAGGGTGCCTACGGCCTCCATTTTGCGCGCCCGAAGAAGCTCAGCCTCAAGTCTTTTGTGTTCGGACATATCCCGGGCAATGCACTCTAAACCGGCAAGTTCTCCTTCCGCGTTAAACAGCGGCGAAGGGTTGACCCCCAATGGGATATGCTTATTGTCGGCGGATATAAACTGCACTGTATGCGGGGCAATGCTTTCAGCCTGAATCTGCCGCTCAAATTTTTTTTCAAAAATGGATACCGATTCCGATGTTAAAAATTTTCTGATATTCCTGCCGACTATCTGCTCCGGCTCATAGCCCGTAATCTTTTTTGCCCGGCCGCTGACAAAAACAAAATTTCCCTCAAGATCGAGAGTAAATACCGTATCACCCATATTTTCCACAAGGCCGCGATAATGGGTCTCGCTCTTGTGCAATGCATTTTTTGAAGCTTCCAGATCCGCAATCATTTTTTTTAACTCAATATTTCGAACATCTATCTGGTTTACCATCCAGTTCATGTCCCGCATAAGGGATATCAATTCATTTTCATCTTCCTTTTCAACAGGTTCGTTCGGCAAATGAAAATATCTGTAATTTCCCAGCCTGATATCACCGCATAAATCTTTGATCCGCCCAAGTTGATTCAAAAAAAACCAGTGAATGCTTAAGAGTGGACCGGCAACTCCTATAATCACGGCCACTGCTATCCCCGTGGCTATGGCCAT